>JAMJFV010000389.1 GCA_023544495.1 ANME-2 cluster archaeon | reverse complement strand
TAACTCCTGAAGTTGGCATAAGAACTGTGAACGAATTAATTTCTGTAGGTGCAAGGTTGGATGCCATACTGGTCAGGGAAATTATTGATAGGATAAATTCTTTTTGATATATTTTTTATAAATCTAATAAGTAAACAGTCACTTATACGTAACCCTGCACCGTATATTTCACCATGAACACTCCCCGTTTTGAATACCTTCCCCATCCGGCCGATGTCATGTTCATAGCACATGGTTCCACCCTGGAAGAGACCTTTGAGCAGGCTGCCCAGGCTATGTTCGGGGTCATTGTCCATAACGCTATACGGGAACCTGACAGGTCAGTTGACATAGAACTTGAGTCTGAAGGACTTGAGAACCTGCTGTATGACTACCTCTCAGAACTGCTGTACCTGTTCGAAGTGGAGGAGATCGTTTTCGGCCGGTTCCAGGTAGACTCCATTGAAAAGGCAGGCAGCATATATATACTCAAAGGGAGCGCCTCGGGTGAAAGCATAGACACCGGGCGCCATAATTTTGAGACTGAGGTCAAAGCGGTCACCTACCACCAGTTGAAAGTTGAGAAAGAAGACGGGGGATACAGTGCCCACGTCATCGTGGATACCTGACCTATGGCAACCATTATAACCTCCTCACCAGATAATAGCAATCATAAACAAGCGGGAACAGTATCATG
>JAMJFV010000388.1 GCA_023544495.1 ANME-2 cluster archaeon | reverse complement strand
GTTTGCGGGAATGGTCCATGGGGTGGTGGTCCAGATGACAATATAGGTACTGTCCTCACCTTTTACCTTAAACTTGATGTATACGGACGGGTCTTTTTCATCCCAGTATTCCACTTCACTATCGGCAATAGCAGTTTCACATCTGGGACACCAGTTCACAACCCGTTTGCCACGTTCCAGCAATCCTTTCCCATGACCGCGTTTCAGTGTCCACCAGGCCGCTTCAATATATTCATCCTTCAGGGTCATATAAGGGTCTTCCCAATCCAGCCAGACCCCAAGATCCTTGAACTGCTTGGTCATTTCATCTTTTTGCAGGATGGCGAATTCCTTGCATTTGGCTATGAAACGGTCTACTCCGTATTCCTCGATGTCCTTCTTGGACTTGAAACCGAGTGCCTCCTCCACCTTCACTTCAATGGGGAGGCCATGCATGTCCCATCCTGCCCTGTCCCTGACACGAAAGTCCTTCATGGATTTGTAACGCAAAATGGAATCTTTTATGATCTTGTTCCATGCGGTTCCCAGATGTATGTGCCCTGTGGTATAGGGCGGTCCGTCCACAAAATAGAAATCTTTACTGCCGTCTCTGAGCTGTCTGGACCTTGGATAGGCATTGATGGAATCCCAAAAATTGCGGATATCCTCTTCCAGGATTGTTGGTTCATACTTATTGGTGAT
>JAMJFV010000387.1 GCA_023544495.1 ANME-2 cluster archaeon | reverse complement strand
AGTAATCAATGTTTTGGATTCAGAGAGTTCAAGACCACGTTCTGCAAGGAATACCCGAATTAATTCACAGATTTCTTCTGCTACCTCTTTACTTGGAGCAGTGATCAAAAAGTCATCCGCATAGCGGATAAAGTGAACTTTCACGTCTGGGTATCGTTCATTCAGGATGCTCTCGATTCCATCCAAGGTCATATTGGCCAGGATCGGTGAGATTATGCCACCCTGTGGTGTGCCTTTATCTGTATGGTATAGGTTTTGTTCGAAAACATAACCTGCTTTCAGGAATTGAGATAGAACCGATTGTTCCATCGGGATATTTTCCTTTAACCAAGCATGGGATATATTGTCAAAGCATCCTCTAATATCTCCTTCCAGAATCCAAGGGGCTGATTGTGGATGACGAAGGCAGATGAATGCATATTGAGCTGCATCCTGTGCACTTCGAAACAAACGAAACCCAAATGACCGCTTATCAGCACTCGTTTCTGCAACTGGTTGAAGTGCCAGAGCATAGAGAGCCTGAATTGCACGGTCATACATGGTTGGGATGGAAAGAGGACGTTTTGTATCCTTTCCGGGTTTGGGAATAAATATCCGCTTTAATGGTTGCGCTATATACCTTTTACCAGTAATACTTAACTTGACTTTGTTAAATTAATATTTAATCCTTCTGAATTGTCCA
>JAMJFV010000386.1:298-692 GCA_023544495.1 ANME-2 cluster archaeon | reverse complement strand
TAACTTAAGAGTTAAACCATTCTCAAGGAAGAAATTGAAAATATCCTCCCTGGACTTCACTGAATTAGAAGTAAAAGTGCAGATAAAACTCACCTTAAGACCATTTTGGGTAGCAATTTCATAGCCCCGCATGGTCTTATCATAGTATCCTTCCCCCCGCTGGGAATCATTAAGCTCCTTTGGGCCATCCACACTGGAACCAATAGGAATATTATACTCAGCCAGTATCCGGGCAAGTTCAGGCGTCATTTTCCAGAGATTGGTCTGCAATGCAAACGCAATTTTCTGTTCACCCAACCCCTCTGCAATTAATGGTAAAGCTTTCCTGAAAAAATCCGCGCCCGCCAATAACGGCTCCCCGCCATGGAATGTAAAAGTAACCGGCTCGTTCCGG
>JAMJFV010000386.1:0-288 GCA_023544495.1 ANME-2 cluster archaeon | reverse complement strand
CTTCCTCGGAACTCCAGCAATACGCACAATTAGCAGGACAACCTAACGTTGGGATCAGCATCACGTGAAAAGGCATAAAGCATCTTTTTTGTACCCTTCTTTAAAGTATTAATAGTTTTCCTGCATTATACTTTGTCATACGTTAAAGCAAGGGAATTTCAGATGGAACGGTCAGGGAGTAGTGTTCAATTTGACAAAGGTTACAGTACCCTACACAGTATCTCCGAACAATATGTCCATATGAGATTGCCTTCTCTACACCACACACAAATATTTAAAAAGATGTGG
>JAMJFV010000385.1:392-693 GCA_023544495.1 ANME-2 cluster archaeon | reverse complement strand
ATTATTTAGAAATAGAGAAAAATACTAAATAATTATGGGTTTTTATTATTTTACTTATAAATTCCATGTGGGTGTAAACCTTGGTAGACAACCTCACCCCTGAAAAAAGAAGCAAAGTAATGTCTTCAATTCGTGGGAAAGATATTAAGATAGAGATTCTCTTAAGGAAAGCTCTTTGGAGGAGCGGTATTAGGGGATACAGGATAGCCATGAAATTATCTGGTAGGCCAGATATTGTTTTCACGAAATACAAAGTCAGTACTTCGCTAAAAAATCTCCCTAATTCACTCATTTAACTTAT
>JAMJFV010000385.1:0-382 GCA_023544495.1 ANME-2 cluster archaeon | reverse complement strand
ACGCCTTACCCATTCTTCAACAAGAAGTATAAAGACATCAAATCTGAACAAATCCTCCTTTATGACAGGTGGACCCGTTTGTACGATTGTAAAATGCTTTCTTTGAAGGCAAAGCCATATATTTTTCAGCAGAAATGAAATCACTGCATAAAAATACCTGACAGTAGCATTTTTGGATGAAGTTCTTGGTTTAACCAGATTTCTCATTCTGTATGATGACTCGATAGCAAACCTTTTTCTATAAACCGTACTGACTTTTCTTGGAGACCAGTTAACACCAAATACAACAAAACCAAGGGTCTCAGATCCTTTCTTCCCTCTTTTTCCTTTCATGTATTTGACATCAATGACAATATCCAGCAGAATATTTTGTGTGGAATTT
>JAMJFV010000384.1 GCA_023544495.1 ANME-2 cluster archaeon | reverse complement strand
AACTTGCAATAATACTGGGAACCAGGCCCGAGATAATTAAGATGTCCCCTGTTATCAGGGAGTGCGAACAAAAAAACCTTGATTATTTTATTCTTCATACTGGCCAGCATTATTCCTATAATATGGACCGGGTATTTTTTGAACAGCTCGAACTTCCTGAAGCAAGGTATAACCTGGACGTGGGTTCATGTACCCATGCTGAGCAGACCGGAAAAATCCTGGCAGGGGTCGAGCCGGTGCTCATGAAGGAGCAGCCAGACGCCGTGCTTGTGCAGGGTGATACCAATACCGTACTGGCAGGGGCACTGGCTGCATCCAAACTGCATATCAGGGTGGGGCATGTGGAGGCGGGACTGCGCAGTAATGACCGCCGCATGCCTGAGGAGATCAACCGAGTGCTGGCTGATCACTGTTCTGATTATTTATTCGCTCCTACAAAAAAGGCAAAGGATATACTGCTTGGTGAAGGCATACCTGAAGATCTGATCTATGTGACAGGGAATACCATCGTGGACGCTGTCCGGCAGAACGTGAAGATTGCAGCAGAGAGAACATCCATCCTGAATGAACTGGATATTGAACCAGGGAATTATATACTCACAACCGCACACAGGCAGGAGAATGTGGATGACCGGGTCAGATTGACTGGTATTTTACAGGGGCTGGAGAGTGTGGCAGAGGAATTTGACATGCCTGTCATTTTCCCGATCCAAC
>JAMJFV010000383.1 GCA_023544495.1 ANME-2 cluster archaeon | reverse complement strand
ATTATACCTACCTTGAATGTTAGAAGAGACACCCCAGAAAATAGGGTATGGCAACTGACTTAAGCACGTTTCAATTATACCTACCTTGAATGTTAGAAGAGACAC
Source organism: ANME-2 cluster archaeon (assembly GCA_023544495.1). Taxonomy (GTDB): domain Archaea; phylum Halobacteriota; class Methanosarcinia; order Methanosarcinales; family Methanocomedenaceae; genus Methanocomedens_B. The sequence continues at coordinate 619 of JAMJFV010000383.1, read as the reverse complement.
CCCAGAAAATAGGGTATGGCAACCTTTTGATACTGTTTTTTTAGCACTAAATTCTATTGTGTTAGAAGAGACACCCCAGAAAATAGGGTATGGCAACTATCACAATCCCTTAAAGGCTTCAAGCTTTTCTCCGTTAGAAGAGACACCCCAGAAAATAGGGTATGGCAACTCTTGAATTGCAAAGTAAAACACCTCCCTGGGATGGTTAGAAGAGACACCCCAGAAAATAGGGTATGGCAACAAATAACATCTGCTTCACCAGTATCATCTAACTTGTTAGAAGAGACACCCCAGAAAATAGGGTATGGCAACCTCATCAAGTACACTATTTTTTAATGTCATTTATATGTTAGAAGAGACACCCCAGAAAATAGGGTATGGCAACTATCCTTCCTTACAGTGCCTATATCTTAAGACAGTTAGAAGAGACACCCCAGAAAATAGGGTATGGCAACGCGAATTTGTGATTGTATCGAAGTAGTCCTATTCCTTGTTAGAAGAGACACCCCAGAAAATAGGGTATGGCAACTTTATGGGTATCAAAACCGCCTTACCATTAAGGTTGTTAGAAGAGACACCCCAGAAAATAGGGTATGGCAACCTGTCACTAACCGTATTG
>JAMJFV010000382.1:0-654 GCA_023544495.1 ANME-2 cluster archaeon | reverse complement strand
ACCACATCACCCGCAAACATATGTTGTATTTTATCACCAGCAATGAACTGGTAATCCTTCTGGATCAGATTAAGGACTGAACCTTTCAGAGAATTAGTCACTTTAGCTTCGATCATTGCAGGGACTTTCAACAATTCCACTCCCCTGGATTGTCTATTTGTGTTTTCTCTGGTTTCGATTGAATTGTTTTTTTTCGAAACATATCATGAAGTTGATCCCGACGTTCCTGATAATCCTGGGTGGAATAAGTTTCAATGATATCTTTATATTCCATAATTGTTTTTTCTGAAAGTCCTGTTATTATCCTCAGTTCAGTGTTGTTAAAACCTTCTTCTGTCAATACCATTAGCCTGGCAAAGTCCTTCACATACCGCATGATTGCCTCTCCGGTGTGTTTGGTCTTCCTCTCTATGTCAGTATATTCATCACCTTTTAGATAGAGCTCCAGTATCCGTTTTTTATGACTTACTCCAGGACCGATATCTTTCCATTTTCCTCTGGTTGGTACCAATACGTTTTTCTTTTCAAGTTCTGCTATATGCCGCATAATGGTCTTTGTGCTTTCGCCTAGAAGGATTGCAATATCTGCCTGGGTGAGGAGAGCACCCTGGTTAAATGCTTCATTACTTATTCGTTTGATTCGTTTATCAAGCA
>JAMJFV010000381.1 GCA_023544495.1 ANME-2 cluster archaeon | reverse complement strand
AAAAAGCAAACCTCTGATCGTACTTTCCGTTTTAGCATTAAGCGGCAAAGCCTGGAGATCATTTTTCAATGTATCGAACACTTTTTCCACAACATCTCTTTCACGATACGTCGAAAGGCACGTCATCCAGTTAAAATTGCCGCTGTAAAATATAAAAAAAAATCCCAAACGGTTGATACGCTGTGCAACTGCGTTCATTTTGACCGTAACCTCTAAATGGTTATCCACCACAGTCCATTTGAGATAATTAGCCCTTTCTTTTGCTCTTTCCCTGAATACAACTATCGGCATCTTCCAACTTGGAATTGGTGGTTCAGGTCCTTCCAAACCTATATGCAACAACAATCGACATCCCGAACACCGCACCCACCACCCCGAACCCGGGCAAGCCATTCGAACCCGGCGGCTGGTCAGTGGATGAGGGGTCGGTGGCAGTGTGTGTTGGGGTGGGGCCTGAGTAGTGTTCATCGAGGATGTAGGGGTTGGCTATGGTGAATTCTATGTGTCTATCATCTCCACGATCACTAAATTCAACGAAAATATTGATTGGAGCATTTCCATTGACCCAATTCCCATTTGGTACTATAGTCCATTGATAATCTTTCGACCATCCTGATTCAATACCACGATTTTGAATTAGGTCATTAAATTCGCTTGGTCCATTGATTATTTCATAAGGTTTTGTTACTAAAGGATTTATCAATTCAACATAAACATCACTATCTCATTTAGGATTAGTTAGCGGAATGTTTGA
>JAMJFV010000380.1 GCA_023544495.1 ANME-2 cluster archaeon | reverse complement strand
GCATCTTGTTTTGTCCTGTATCAAGGCGTTTAAGGTAGAATACGGCTTCACCAATCCTTTCAAATGCTTCTTTATTGAAATCTTCATAAACTATATCAAAAAACTCGAACTCTCCGGTTGGAGGCTGAAATGATGCATCAATATTGATTACCTTAATCAAAGCTTCATCTTTTAGCCAGAGCAGTTCTATGAATTCATCAAGAACTTCCTTTTTTGCTTCGGCAATTATTTCGACATTTGTTCCATCAGTCAGGGTTTCAACTATTCCTGTGATATCCATATTGTTTGCTATTTCTGCCACTACATCCCGACATCCCACTTTCTGCGATTGTGCGTGGCCTTATTCTGATATTTATGTTGAACTGGACCCGTAGGAGAAGGTTAAGGATCATTCAACGTATAATCTGGTTGAGCCTGTGGTGAGGACTGTGAATATGACCAGGGATGAGTTTAAACGGGTATTTGCTGGAGTCGTTTCGGAAGTTCTCCATGCACAATCTGTCCATGGTAGAGGAGATGAGCGATTTTAAGCGGCGGTATATGGTTGATCCTATTTTCCGCAACTTTAAAATTGCTAAACTCTGAATTTATTTCGGCCCTTGTTATTCATCCCCAGAGTATGCTTCAAGTGGCACTCCAGCCAATCTAAGTACTTCAATCTGCTTGGCCAATATCTCTGTCTGGAAAGTTTGTACCAGGGTATTCTGTGACCATAACCGATGGAATTCGATATTATCAAAGAGAGACAATAACC
>JAMJFV010000037.1 GCA_023544495.1 ANME-2 cluster archaeon | reverse complement strand
CCTGGGTCTTGACCTTCAGGGGTTCGACCACACCTTCTCCCCACATATCCACTACTTCACCTGTAAATACATTCAGACCTGCTGCCTTAATCCCTTGCTCGTGCTGGCTGCGCAGTTCCACCAGTTTGTCGATGGGGTCCAGGCCGGCATTCTCCGCCAGGGTGCGGGGTACAATTTCCAGTGCTTCGGCAAAAGCATTGACAGCGAGCTGTTCCCTGCCCTTGAGGGTGGCTGCATATTCCTTGAGGCGCAGGGCCAGTTCCACTTCCGGAGAGCCACCACCGGCCAACAGTTTTCCATCCTCGATGACCACGCCTACTACACGTGTTGCATCCTCAAAAGCTGTCTCAACACTTTTCACCACATGCTCGGTGCCACCGCGCAGTATCACAGATACCGCTTTTGGATTATTGCACCTGGTAACGAACGTGGTTTCTTCTCCGCCCACTTTACGCTCTTCCACCAGACCGGCAAAGCCCAGGTCTGATTCAGATATTTCTCTCATGTTATTGACAATAGTGCCGCCTGTAGCCCGTGCCATCTTTTCCATATCGCTCTTCAAAAAGCGGCGTATGGTAAATATACCGGCCTTGGCCAGGTAATGCTGTGCCATATCATCTATACCTTTCTGGCAGAATAGCACATTTGCACCGCTGGCAATTATAAGGTTCACCTTGTCCCTGAGCATTTTTTCTTCCTGGTCCAGGAACAACTGTAACTGGTCAGGAGATGTGATATTGATCTCGGCATCCACTTCGGTCTTTGAAAGTTCGACCGCACTGTTGAGCAGCAGTATCCTGGCATTCTCCACTTTTTTGGGCATGTTATCATGTACCCTGCCTTTATTCACGACCATGCCTTCGATAAGTTCCGAATCCTCTACACTGGCTCCAACTTTTGTTTCCAGTTTGATATCATCACGGTCAACGGTCTTCTTCCCGTTCGTTACCTCTACCACGGAACGAACCGCTGCCACTGAAAGTTGGGCAAGTTTATCTTTTGCGCTCTCTGCACCTTTTCCTGTGATAGCTGTACCGGCTATCTTCAACAGCAGGTCTTCATCGTCCTCTGATACCCTATGGACCATTCCGGCAAGTATCTCTTTGGCCTTGTCTGAAGCCATTCTGTACCCTGCTGCGATAATGGTTGGGTGGATATTCTGGTTAAGCATTTCATCTGCTTTTTCCAGCAGTTCACCAGTCAGAATTGCAGCAGTGGTGGTACCGTCGCCGACCTCATCATCCTGGGTCTTTGCCACCTCCACCAGCATCTTGGCTGCCGGATGCTCGATATCCATTTCTTTCAATATCTGGGCACCATCATTTGTAATGACGATATCGCCCATAGAGTCCACCAGCATCTTATCCATTCCCTTGGGACCAAGGGTTGTGCGTACCGCATTGGCTACTGCCCTGGCTGCCATGATATTACTATTCTGTGCTTCCCTGCCCCGGGAGCGCTGTGCTCCTTCCCGCAGAATGTATATTGGCTGCCCTCCTAACTGTCCTGCCATAAGTATTGTTCCTCCTGTTGCTAATGATTATTGTTAAATAGAGTCGGTTTTACATGTTTGTACTTCTATATGAATATTGCGGATATATCTCAGAAATCATTTCCGGGGCCAGATTGGATTAACTACACGACTACACATAGTTTACTTTATGTCAAAAATGTTAACTAACTTGATGTCAAACACCTGGACTATGCAGGATATCCATGTAATTGCCCACTGCCTGTTAAATCCGTCTGTCCGGTTGAAAGGATTAAAGCCACCCGAACGCCCGGACCTCAGTGATACTATCATCCAGCTTCCCTGTCCGGAGTTTATCTTTCTGGGACCGAAACGCTGGGAAATGACGAAAGAACAACTTGATATCCCGAAATACCGGCGGTTCTGCCGTCAGGTCTTCCAGCCGACAGCTGACACCATCGAGATGCTCTACCACTCAGGACACCCTATTACCCTGGTAGGAATACCAGGGAGTCCGTCGTGCGGTGCCCTGACAACAAGCACGGGAATGGAAGGCGGGCGATTGCGTGAAGCTGAGCATACACATATTCAGTGCAGCGGTATATTCTTTGAAGAGATAATTCGGGAACTGGAACAAAGGGAGATAAAATTTAATATGATGGATTTAAATATTATCCATTGAATAATTTAGGGGTAGAGATGGCTGAATCGGTGTTAAAAACAGTTGTTATTTACACATTCGTTCTGGTAACAGCCCTGGCTCTTGCCACTGCGTTCATTTTCATACCAGCCTATGTACACCATATTGAAGGCCATGTACCAGGCGGTTTTGATAGCCTGTACCTTTCAAAATATTCACCCTACAACACCATTGTGGTGGAGGTAGATTACCAGCAAGGCATGGAACCTGATCCCAGGGCCATTGCCGTATTACAGGAAAAAATAGAGCTGTATTCCCAAAAGCGTGTAGTGATGCACCTGAACCAGGAGATCGGATACGATGAAGTCCCCATTCTCATTTCAGGTAATGACCTCTTTGATATAACCGGCAGACTGCAGCAGGCACACCGTGATTACAGGACAGGATGGCTGTGGGGAAATATCACCCTCTATATCATGTATCTGGATACCGTATGGCAGCCCGATAATTCAGAATATTCCAGTAACATGCCGGCATACCAGTACATGACCGGTACCAGGGAGTATTCGGCGGGTGTGACGTATTCTGCTGATTCTATTATTATATTCAGGGATGCACTTACACAGGAAGGTACGGAAACCACCATACTGCTGCATGAGCTGGGGCATGTATGGGGACTTGACCATTCCAACAAGTCAGGTAATGTGATGAACGCAGGGTTCAGTGTCTATAATAGTATACCGCTTAACCACGAACCTGACGTTAACCAGTTCCCGACAAATTACTCCTCAGAGGATATATTGAGACTTGCACGACTGCATGAAAGTCCCCATATCCTTCCTTTCTTTTAAACCTGCAATTGCTCCGGGATGCCCCTGTTGTTGAAAGGAATACCGGATTCAGGATACCATGACTCCAGGAAGGTCAGCATGTGGTATTTCATGAACACAGGGACCGGTACTGATATCAGCAGGGCGAATATAATTAATACGATGAGTACCACCAATCCGAACGGTACCATCACTACCCAGAATATGGTATTATCTGTACCCAATCCTGCTCCTGACGTTAAGAGCATGTACAGGCCAAAGCCAAGCAGGGAAAATATCCCTAATAGGACTAGTAACACGATCAATGCAATTAGTAACACAACGATACCAGCTACTAATCTGATAACGAACCTTATCAGCCAGTAGACTATTATTTGTCTCCAGTCGGCCCTGAACTTACCAAACACGACCCTGAAAGCAGCAATGATGCCCATGTCCTTATACATGGCAAGTGGTATTGACAGGTTAATGAACGACTGGATTATCCCGCTAATAATGGCAAGTATGAACAGGACACTCAAAAACATGACAATGCTCCCCAAAAACATGCCAATATTTAAATTTTCAATAGCATCGAGCGAGTTCAGTACCGGTAAGATCACCGGGAGCATGGCAGCTACGATGAGCACCAGGAATATGAGTCCGAGCACGAACCTTATGATGAACAAATGAAAACCCTTACGCAGGTATTTTCCGGAATATTCCCAGAATGCTACCGTGTCTGTCACAAGTGAATTCACAAAAACGAATTCCATAACATTTGAGATGTATGAAAAAAGCAGGATCAACCCTATGAAAAAGAATACACCCAGAACGATGATCAATAAGTACTGCTGCATGAACTGGCTGGCCATTTCGCCAAAGCCCTGGAAATCCTGCATCCAGCCAGGTCCTTCACCACCGTATTGCTGACCAATGTTGCCAAAGTTTGGGCCACCTCCTCCACCGCCCAACAGCAGGATGATAATTCCAAGTTTTATCCATTTCCAGAAACTAAAAGGTTCGAACAGGGTGCTTTTGGTCCTTTGCAGTGCCCCATCCACTGCATCAATACTGTACCAACTCATAATAAATAATACATATTTAGCTATTAGTAGTTTACTCTGTGAAATCCGGCAATTGTAACGATAATATATGAATTACCAGGTCTGGTATCAAAATGTTTATTCATATACAGGCTAAGTCCCCTTAAGGGGTTGGGAAATAATATCCTGAACCAGGGAGAGGATTACCAGGGGGAGCTGGCTTAGATGAAAGTAACCATGACCTTTATTGAACCTGAAAAATTGAAACGGCTGAATATGATACAAAGTGCGAAAGATGAATTTAAAAACAATACTGTTCCAGTTCCTTCAAAAAAGGGTGATAAGTAATTAACGGTCTAAAGGTCCGGGTTGTTTGTCTGCAGGTAAAACAGGTAAGGTCATAGTATTTACCAGCAATGGGGAATCTATCTCCTTTGCCCGTTCGATGAGAAGGGTTTTCCCATTTTCAGTAAGCCCGAACAGGGGAATGGCAGTACCCACCTGTACGAGCGGTTTTACCAGTTCTCTTACGTTCCCGGAAGCGCAGCCTGTGACCACATCCACCAGCGATAACAGTTCCCTGGTCTCCTCCCGCCCTATTCCTGTCAGATGGGCCGCCATCAATATCGCATCTGCCTTAACCTCATCCTCCATGACCCGCACCCTGGATGCAGATGCAACATCCACCACCGAAACTGCAATCTTCCTGTGTCCCTGTTCTGCTGCCAACCTGAACCCTGCAGCCTGGTCGATCCTGGCGGTCATAGGGTCCGGTACCTGCCCTCCCATCCGGTCTATGGCAGCTATCACCTCCTCAATAGGTTCTGTCGCAACCAGGCCGGATATCTGGGCGCTCATACCCTGCACCAGGTCGGGAGCGGACGTGACCACGGTACCTGCCCCGTCGCATACTGTCACCGTGGAATCGATGAGACCTCTGCGCAGTGCGGTCATCAGTATCTCTGATATACCAAAACTGGCGAACACACCCAGGTCAAGCCGGCGCTGTGATGTGAACATGCCGAATTCCCTGATACGCTGCTCCATATTATGCCTGGCTGCGTCGGTTGAGATGTTTTCAATTCCGGAAACTTTGTTCCAGAGGGGACACCACTTAACCTGCGGCTCACCTACTTCCACTACTTTGCCATCCTTCACCACCACCCTTGTCTTTCCCAATATCTCCATAATATGTGGCATACTATCCCTCCTTGATGTAACCTAAGAATTCCCTAAGGTCTTCGGCCTTTTGAGATGAGATGTCCCTGCGTATCTTATCCAGCAATATTTCCAGATATTCATCTGAAAGACAGGTCAGGCATTCTTCTCCCAGGAAGATAAGGCCTATGAGGTATGAAAGTTCAGGACCTGACAGCCTTTCAAGTCTTTGATGGAACTCACTTGTAGAGCTGCTGAAGTGCTTGCTGATGGGGGACAATAATGAGCGATACCCGGGACTGGAGTTATCTGTGTCCAGTTCCGGTACCATCTTTTTCAGGAGTTTCAGGTCTTTGGACGACAGGATTCTTGCCATAGTATTACTCGTTTGGAGCAGAGTAGATATAATTGATTCGGTTATGGTAAAAAAAGAGACAATGGGTAATTCCCGTTTTACAATCGGCTAATAACGTCAGGTCTTCTCTGTCTGATGCCATTCAATGGCATGTTGAACACGCCCAATAGGTCCCCATCTTTTGATTATGTAAGACCCCGGGTTCTGATGAATAGAACACCCACGTCTTTGGCAGGTCCGGTGATCTTCTTTCCAGCTTCCACTCTCCGTTGTGACATTCGTAACATTGTATCCTGGATGCCATCTGGGTCTGTGGAGCATTTCCATACTTATACTGGTTTGTGGTGTTCCAGTGGCAATTGTAGCACTCGTCAACCGTATCATTGGAGTTCGTCCTGACCAGGCTGCTGTTCGTACTGTAGTGGGAAACAAGTGACCTGTTGTTCTGCCACATGGTCGCACTGGTATTGACACTGTTATTGTGACAAATCCAGCAATCGGCATAATTGGTCGTTATATTTGAAGTACTGAACTGCTGAGGAGTTGAAGCATTGGGTATATGTCTGCCAACCAGGGGTGCACTGAAATTGAGGGTAACGTGACATTCATCACACAGTTTAACATCTGAAAGTGATGGATGGATGGCGGGTGCGCTCCCATTACCGTGGCAGGCATAGCATCTCTGGTTAATATTGCCATCTGTAATGGCGTTGTTCAGGTCATAGTGGATGGATTCCGAACTATTGTTCATAGCCGCTATATTTAACTGACGGTTCGCTGGTACGATATTTCGTAAAGCGTCATGACAACGTACGCAATTGGTTATATTCGCCGAATTCACATTGTGGGCAAATTCTTTTGTTGTAGGACTTACAGATAGCAGGTTGCCATGGCAACCTTTGCAGGATCCATCACTATAGTCTGATAAGGTATGGTTGAACCATAATATATTTGCATCATCAGTGGCATTGGAAAGATTCACGTTGTTATAGTAGATCGTCGGTGGGACCTTGCTCCAGTTCCCGGCGACAAAGTAATTATCAGCGGCCTGGTAATGACAACCGCTACACCAGTTATTGCTGGTATCAATTGTGTCGTTGCGGGTATTGCTGCCTTTAATATTGGCGATAAGACCAAACGCATTAGCCTGGTGCTTGGTATCGTTATGGCAATATTCACAGGCTCCGTTCATGGAATTCCAATAATAATTCACACTGGTATTGGCCCACCTGCTGCCGTTATCAGGGTCTTCGCCATGGTTAAAGCCCATAGTGTTGTCGGTGGGAACCAGCGGCGGGACTGAATCAATGCTGAGGTTATTCAATACGGTGTTATTATTGTGACATCGCACACAATCAACGACGGTACTGCTGCTGTTACTGGTACTGTACGTATCATCCTGCTGCAGGTACTTGATACCGTGGATGTCCCTTGCTTCAAATAAATGACATTCACTACAATTGACGGATGCATTATGAAGGGTCTTACCGGTGGTGGCAGTCATGTTACCGCTGGCGTTCGCCGGACTGTGACAGGTATTGCACACGTCACTATCTTCAGCACCGCCAATCATCAGGTCGGGTTTGGCCAGAGTGTCGTTGTGCATCCAGCCGCCTCTGTGACAGGCTGAGTTGGTGCAGTTGGGAGTGCTGCCAGGATAGCCAGGACTGTGCTCTGAGATGTTGCTGTTGTTTAACGGGTCGTTCATTGCAACCTTAAATGCAGATGTGCTGTTGTTGTGACAGTATTTACAATCAACGGTTTCCACACCCAGACCATCAGCAGTCCAGGTTCTCAGGTCAGTCCTGGTACGGCCATAGTGAGAAGGTAGTGAATAATTGGTGCTGAAAATGTCAGCACCTTCGCTGTAGGACACTTTCATTTCAGGGATAGTGTGGCAGACCAGACAGGAACTTGAATTTGTGGTGTTGGAAGTAATGTTACCTGCCGTGAGATTTGTAGCATTGACAAAGTGTTGATACACACCGGGAGCATTGCTTACGTTACTGTAGGCAGCGGTACCATTATGGCAGTCATAACATTGGTACGGTTGCTTGAAAATATCGCCCATGCCTGATGGTTCGCTGCCGTCTGAATGGTGACAGGCCCAGCATATCTGGTTATCGGGATTGCCGGTACTGCCTCCGGTGCCTGTGGTGGCGTTGTTGATGGCATAGTGGATACTGGCATTACTGTTGAGACTGCCATTTAAAGCACTAACATTTACCCAGCGGGTTGCACCGCTACGACCTACATCGTGACAACGTATACAATCAGGACCCCCGCCACCGGTGATATTGACATCGTGGAAGTCCACTGGCTGGAAGCCTCCAAATACATGGCAAGCCCAGCAGTCATCTATCCGGGCATCAACGTTGATATGAGCAGGAATGGTGGGTGCTGTGCTGGTGACATTCATGGGATTGCCCCAGTAGACGCTCTCAACAAGGGTTCCAATACTTGCGTTGGCGCCAAGATGGCAGATACGGCAGTCAGAAGTGTTGGGCATGTGGTCGATGGTCTGGGTATAACGATACGGGCTCATGTTCGTGCTTGATTTCAATGATATCTCAGAATTGTTGAAAGCATAATATCCACCGGCATCAGTCCGTTTTTCATAGCTCACACCATGGCATGCTCCATTACCGGTGTTATTGTTATAGTTGAAACATGTCGATGGGCGACTTAATTGGGAAGTACCGGACACGGTCAGGTTCGTTCTTATAACAACAGTAGCATTCGTACTGTCATTTATGTGATTGAACACGCGTGGAATAGCGTTGGATACATCACTTCGCATGCTGATCTTGGTGGTAAAGGGACCAGGAGAATTATTATAGTGACATTCTTCGCATATTCTGCTATTGTCATCATTGACATCCAGGCCCATTAATATAAAATCCACAGTCCCATTGTGACAGGCATAGCACCCTTCCATATCCTGTGATAACAGGGGAGGATATATGGCATAATAATCAATACCATCATCTTCCCAGTCAAAACCGGCGGTGTGTATCTCGGGAGCAAATGAAAGATTTCCAGCATGTAAAGAGCTGCCACTACCGTGACAGTTGGCACAGAAACCGGCTGACTTATTTACCGGATGCCTTATTTGCGTAGCGTTGCCCCATAATAGAGCATTCGTAACATTCCTGTGGCAGTCAATACAATTGGGAGTATTTATCTGGACCCTGGCGATTTCGGGACCCGTGATAGTGCCGTAATGAGAGACATTGGAGAGGTCCGTTGCATTCCGGATCCCTGTTTCTGGCTCGCCGCGTGGCGATAGACTATTTACGTGACATGATGCTGAACAGTTGTGATCAGTATTGATGTCAGGGTCATTGAGAGCAGCAGGAACATGTTCTGTGACATTGGGGATACTATCATTGAATGTACTGCCGGCAGGCGTGCCATTGACATGACAGTCACCTTCTGTACAGTCCAGTGGGAACGTGACATTGGCAGGATTCGTTGCAGTGATAGCTTCTGAAGGATGTTTGCCGGGTTCAGAGCCATTACCATGACAGGCCCAGCAGGCTTTGCTCAGGTCATTGGAAAGGACAGATACGTTACTTGCATTGTTGTTCAGGTTGGAATGTACACTGTTATTGAAAGCACTGATATTGACGTCAGGCAGGATTTCGCCACCCGCGTCACCATGACAGAGCAAACAGTCCGGACCGCCTGCTGAGGCATTGATCACACCCACATCATGAAGGGTAGTAGTGCCGACAATGTGACAGCCGTAACAGTTATTGCCTACATTGTCATGATTACCGAGTTGCGTGATATTGGTGGCATTGAACAGCGTACCATTGTCTGTACGATGGCAGTACACACATCCCTGCGAACCTTTCTGGCCACCATCTGACCAGCCAACTGAATCTATGACAAAATGTTTGTCATTGTCATAATCCACAAGGTTTTTGACATAATGACCCACCGGTCCGGCTGACAATAACATACCGGTACTGGATGCATTGCCTGGTTTGGATTCATTATAAACAAGCACATTGAGTGCACTATGGCAATCTTCACAACCGGCTGAAGTGGCATTCGTTCGAACATATTTTGTATCAGCCGTGGGTGAATGTGATACAATATTGAATGTTGCTTCACTGCTACTTATATTCCCATGACATTGTACATCAGTACATGACTTTACCATTGAAAGATTGACATTGACGGAATGATCTGATCTGGTTTGGGCCGAACCATTGCCATGGCACAACCAGCAGGATCTGCTATTGGTACCATTACCATCATTGATATTGACATGCGGGGTCTGGTTGAACAGCGTTCTATTGATCGTGGCTGAGCCGGGTATACCGCTGCCCTGGTGACATCCGATACAGTCAGGCCCTCCGGCCGCACCGGTTACTGTACCGTGCATTAATTGTGTGGAATTGATTGCCGAATTATTATGACATCCTCCACAGTCCGGGTCATTGAAACCGCGGATACCGGTATGGTCGTAATAATTTGTGCCGTCAATAGCTGTTGTATAGGTACCGTACGAGGCATTGTTTGTGATCTCGGGCGGTACAGGGTCCATTGTACTGACCATTGAGTTATAGTTGGAATTGTTCTGATAATGACAACCTGCACACCAGGTCGCTGAGACAAAGCTGCCGCTCACTGTATTGCTGCCTTTAAAAAAGTCAGGATAGCCCAAGGCTGTGGCATTGTGCGTAGTATTGCCATGACAGTATAAGCAGGTCGTAACCTGGTTGGTGTTATCCCAATACCGGGTGCCTCGGTCCCAGAGAGTACCAGAATAACTATTGTTGCTGTGCGTAAGCGGGTCATTCACAAGTGGTGTATTGCCAGAGTACGTACCAGCTTTGGAATTTGCCAGTATTGCAGTTAATCTACTCTTCTGGTGACAGGTAGTACAGTTCCCGGCATTCGATTTTGAAGTGTCATAACTACCGCTGTTGTCAAAATAGTTGATAATATGTGCATCCTGGCTGTGACATACCGTGCAGTCCACAGAGGCATTGTGTTGCTTTTGGGTATGACAGGTCTGGCAGTGGGATATCTCGGTAGTTCCATTCGAATTTTGCTCAAAAGTCACAGTATTTCTGCCAACATGGCATACTTCACAGGTAGATTCAGGATCCAAATCACCAGGGTCAGGTTGGTGGCATATTGTACAACCACCTGCAATTTTATCAGCTTCATCTACTGCTGGCAATCTTCGTTCAAATGTGGAAGGGTCAGGGTTCTTAATACCGTGGTTCGGTCCATGACATATAACACAAGGGACATTAGCATTTATGGTGTGTAATCTAAGCGGGTTTCCTGAAGCTGGAATTGAATCTGAATAATTGACCCTTGCCTGATCATTTGAATCAATGTTATTGTCATCCAGGGTGGGTACGATGGTCAAATTTCCGTTCCCACCAGCCACATACGGTATATCATATACATCTCCCCATATTACATGACACTGGGGTTGTGTATGTTCATGCCCGGCATCACCATATGGAATGAATTGGAAACCGCACGATTTCATCTCAGGAATCCCATTATTACTTTGATAGGGTTGCTGCCATCCTTCATTAGCGTGGCAGGCATGCGAGTCGCATGAAAAATTATGGTAGTCCTGCCTGTAATCAAGGTAAGTTGCGGTAGTATTCCCACCTGGATAACCATCATACCCCTGGTGACAGTGCACACATTTAGTATCTGGGAACTGACCATATCCAGTGGGATTGTATGTAAAATTCTCGTGTCCTTCCCCATACCATTTAAAATCATAATACTTGCCATGGAAATTGCTGACATTTCCACTGGCAACAGTAAGCTGGTGTGCCATGTCATATCCCATGGCATAAGGAGAATTCGGGATTGGAAAATCAGGGTTGTTCGCATTACCGTTCATGCTCAGGGTCTTGTTGAACACTATCGTCCCCGGATCTCCATGGCACAATGCACACCCCCACCAGTTGAGGGTGAATTCCGTGCTTGAATTGACATAGTTGCCATTAACAGTAGAATTGGCCTCAATTGTCCAGGTCCCCCACTCGTTCTTATTGTTCATATCAAATAGATATGAGGCGATACCCCCTGAATCTGTGAACGAACTGCTCTGGTCAATTACAATTCCGGCCGGGTTTTTCAAAATAAAGTCAACGGATGCACTATCTGCACCCATTCCCTGAACATCCATAACCAGTACATAAGCCCGGATAGTAGTAGATTCATTGTTCCAGTAGTCATTGTCCCAGTCATTGCCGGTCCAGTTCTGCTGCAAAATAGGATCAGGGGGATTTTCATATCCGGGTGCAGCAGTGCTACCAGCATACATCGGGTCATCCAGTATCACAATTCGGTTTGTGGATAATTCAATGTTCAAAAGAGCAGTAGTGAAGGACCGGACAGGTATATCGGTATTAACATTTCCGTAGTCATCCGTACTTTCAATTCGATAATAATAGGTGGTATTTGTGGAAAGGTCTGTCAAAGTAATTGATGGGCTTATGGTATTATTTTTCCAGTTGCTCCATGTTCCATTGACCCAAGCAGTAATATCTGCCTCATTGGTCCCGTAATACACACGATCATCAGTGGATTTGTTGGTCTTCCATGCAATAAAAGCAGTAGTTGCCTTTCCTCTTGCAGTAATATCATACACCAGAGGAGGGGAACTGGTTGAGAGGATCCCTGCCTCGAAACCCGTGGTGCTCACAGCAGTCACGGATTGAACGGGTCCAGGTAGCAAATGTGGATTTTCAATATCGGGCATGATTGTTACATTTTCAGCATGACAACCCAGGCAATCTGATGTTGCACCTGCAGTACCGGTAGCAAATACTATGAACAAAATTAAAAATACAACAATCAAGCTATTTTGGATGTTAAACATTTCCAGACCACCAGGATATCCGGCTCATAGACTTGCTTAATCTACCATGAAACAAGATTTTATCATAAGCTAATATCCACTTATTACATACCATACAACAGTTATTGTAGTAGCACTATATAGTTTTGTATATTTCACCCTTAATTTCTGGGAGAAAATCCAAAATTTCCGAATTTCACAGTACGTAATCCTGTTGCATTAAAAAAGTATATCAACAATAAGCATTCAAACCATATTCCAGTCGAACCCATAACTGTTGAGTGAACAACAATGTCGAATGACACCATTGCACAGGAATGGCCTCCGGTCAGGGGAGATTATACCGTAGTGAACCCTGAATCCCGCATATCAGTGGTCACTCTTGCAAGCGATATGGACCCGCTGCCTGATGCCTGTATAATGGGAAGCTGCAAGACCGAGAACCTTGGTATAGAGAAAATTATGGCAAATACCATTTCCAATTCAAATATCAGGTATATCCTGGTGTGCGGCCAGGAATCAAAAGGACATCTGTCAGGAAATACACTCCTGGCAATCCACACCAACGGCATAGACGAGCAGGGTAGAATTATTGGATCGAACGGCGCCATCCCCTTTATTGAGAACATTCCCGCCAATGCTATTGAACACTTCAGGGCGCAGGTTGAACTCATTGACAGGCGGGGACTGGTCGAAATTGGTGAGATACAGGCGATTATCGAGGAATATAAATTAAAAGGTGACCCCTTCCCACATCCGCCCATGGTAGTCCAGTCAGCCAGAAAGAAAAAACATGTTGAACGTGAAATAAAAGGCGCAGATGTAATGATAGCAAACAATATCCTGATGGATACCACATCAGGTGTGGTGTTCGTCCAGACATAACCTAAAATTTTCAGGATCGATAATAATGTTCGTATTCAAAAAGGAGCAACAGGTCATCAATATCGCCAATGTCAGGGTCGGAGGTCAACCAGGACAGTACCCTACTGTACTGGCAGGCACCATCTTCTACAATAAACATACTATAGTTTCAGACCCGGTTGCAGGCATATTTGACAAACATGCAGCAGAATCACTAATTCACATGCAGGAGGTCCTTTCTGATGAGACCGGCAACCCGCACATGGTACACATATATGCCGAGTCCCCCCAGGCTGCACAACGCTACCTGGACTTTGTGAGTGCAACAACCGATGCCCCATTTATCCTTGACTCCACTGATTCTACGGTGCGCACGGCAGCTGCGAACTATGTCAGTGAAGTGGGGCTGGCTGACAAGACCATTTACAACAGCCTGAACATGTCGGTAACCGATGATGAGATCGAGGTACTGGCCAGTTCAGATGTTGACGCCGCCATTATCCTGGGGTTCAATGCAATGGATTCCAGTCTCGACGGGAGGATGGAACTGCTTGAAAACGGCGGTAGTGTACTACCACACGGGTTACTGGAAACTGCTGATGAATGCGGTATAACGAAAAAGTTAATTGATCCGAGCATCACTCCTATGGGCAATGGTGCAGGTGTTGCACTGAGAATGTGCATCAGTGCTAAAGCGAAATGGGGCTATCCCGTGGGTTCAGGTATTCACAATGCACCTTCAGCCTGGAACTGGTTACGTGACAAGAGGAAGGAAGACAAGCTTATCTACCGGATATGCGATATCGCATCAACCGGTCTGCAACAGATGGCTGCTGGCGATTTCATACTTTACGGGCCTATCGAAAATGCAAAATACACATTTCCTGTTGCAGCAATGGCAGACATAATGATATCTGAAAGCGTTGCCGACCTGGACGTGGAACCGGTCGAAGGTCATCCTGTATGGAAACTGGTCTGAAACATATCCATATTGTACTTCAGGTCAGTATCGACATCCATAAATTACTAATAATACAATATCTATCAAAGAGACAATCTACTGGTATAGTTGATTTTACTGGATGGGACACATTGTGAAAAAAATGGGTTTTTTTAAGCGCAGGAAGTTTAAAAAGGTATTGAATTCGTCTACGAGAGGGCTGACCATACTGCTCAGGCCAAACCCCACTGTTGATTCACTTGCCAGCGCATCTGCATTGATTAGAATCGCAGAATATTTCCATATTAATGCCAAATGTTACTTCACCGGAACAGCGTATCATAAAGGACTGTTAAATATAGTGGGGCAAAATATCGAACTTCTTCCCGATGTTATCACTGATGAGCTTTCAAGGACTGTAGCGCTGGTCGATGTAGTACCCAGGGAATTACCCGAAGACCTGAATCTTATCATTGGCGAGCCTGATCTCATAATCTCACATTCCAAAGTGGCAACAAAAGATATTAAATGCAGGTATAAGGATATTCGTGAGAACATAGAGACCACTTCCACTCTTATGGTCCAGTATATGCGAAGCCTGAAGGTACCCATGGACAAGACGGTAGCCACGGTACTATTGTTCGCCATCAGGGACCGTACCAAGACATTCCTTGCCAATGTGAACCGCAATGGCCTTGAAGCCTACCACTATGTACTGGGATACATAGACAATGACCTGCTATTGAAACTTGAAAAGCCGGCTGTAAAACCTGAAACGTTCAGCGATCTGGCAAATGCCATTAATAACAAACATATCAAAG
>JAMJFV010000379.1 GCA_023544495.1 ANME-2 cluster archaeon | reverse complement strand
ACTTTGGAGCATACGGTTTCAATCCTTGTTTTAATGGATGTCGGTCGGTGACGAAAACGTATCAGGCGTCAGCGTGTCGTTTTTTTGAAGTTTCAATCCTTGTTTTAATGGATGTCGGTCGGTGACTTGTTGGAACGTCTTTTATAAACTGTGAATCTCTGGTTTCAATCCTTGTTTTAATGGATGTCGGTCGGTGACCCACATACTCAAATATCGTATTCAATCCAGAGATGGGGTTTCAATCCTTGTTTTAATGGATGTCGGTCGGTGACCGGCCCAGGTATCCGTAAAACGTTGTGCTGGCAGTGTTTCAATCCTTGTTTTAATGGATGTCGGTCGGTGACAAAAACCATTTGTATATATAATATATTAACATATAGTGTTTCAATCCTTGTTTTAATGGATGTCGGTCGGTGACCTGGTACACCTGCGGACACTATGCCAGGGATCTGGTTGGTTTCAATCCTTGTTTTAATGGATGTCGGTCGGTGACGAAATTGAATCTATGCAAATATTGGAATGTAAAAGGTTTCAATCCTTGTTTTAATGGATGTCGGTCGGTGACGTTTAACGTCCTTTTCACGGGTATCAATCGTTACCATGTTTCAATCCTTGTTTTAATGGATGTCGGTCGGTGACCTGCTGGATTCAATCAGTATAGAAACGCCAGAAAGTTTCAATCCTTGTTTTAATGGATGTCGGTCGGTGACAACCCAGGGATTTGCACAGTTTCCCCCCGGGACCGCTGTTTCAAT
>JAMJFV010000378.1 GCA_023544495.1 ANME-2 cluster archaeon | reverse complement strand
TCTTTGCTGGTTGTGTTTGTACGAATCTATTTAAAGGGATTGAGTAAATACAGGTTCGCCAAAGTACTGTGGAAAAACAAGGTGAATTAAGGAATAAATAATGATTTAAAGGAGAAAATCATAGGGTTAGAAGAGACACCCCAGAAAATAGGGTATGGCAACTTTGTCTTTGGTTTCTTCTTTCATTTTATCACATCCTGTTAGAAGAGACACCCCAGAAAATAGGGTATGGCAACATTCAAATACTCCAGTATGGGACATACATTTATATGTGTTAGAAGAGACACCCCAGAAAATAGGGTATGGCAACCTATGTATATCGGCTACAATGTCCGATAAATGTTTGTTAGAAGAGACACCCCAGAAAATAGGGTATGGCAACAATCTGTTAAAGAAACATATTTACCGATAACATCCACGTTAGAAGAGACACCCCAGAAAATAGGGTATGGCAACATAGCAGTATCCATACAATACCGACACTGACTATGTTAGAAGAGACACCCCAGAAAATAGGGTATGGCAACAAATATCTATCCTGATAGCCGTTTTTGCAGTGTTTGTTAGAAGAGACACCCCAGAAAATAGGGTATGGCAACTTTCTACTCATTCTTTTTCATCTCCATATCTAGTTAGAAGAGACACCCCAGAAAATAGGGTATGGCAACAATAGGAGAACTGAACTTACCGTCCTGATAGTGTGTTAGAAGAGACACCCCAGAAAATAGGGTATGGCAACCTGTCACTAACCGTATT
>JAMJFV010000377.1 GCA_023544495.1 ANME-2 cluster archaeon | reverse complement strand
GCACCAATTCCAGCACCGTCACCAGTTCTATCGTCTATCAAGAACCCAGGTTTTGAATTTGGGACCACACCATGGCTGTTCTATACTTCTGGTACGGGGACTTTCAGTACAGTATCTCCCGGGTATGAAGGTGGCAATATGGCTAAGCTTGCCTTGAGCAGTGGAGGTTCGAACATCCAGATGTATCAGACAGGGATAACCCTGGAACCAGACACCCGTTATCTGCTGAGCTTTGCAGCATATTCAAAAACAGGACATGACATGACTGTGAGATTGTTTAAACATGGTTCGCCATATACTGCCTATGCGCCTGACGTTACAGCAAATCTCGGGACGGGCTGGCAGACCTTCACAACTGAATTTACCACACATGGTTTTACAGGTACAGTAAATGATGGACGTTTGCAGTTCTGGCTTGCACCATTTGCGGCATCTGGAGACACCTACTACATTGATGACGTCAGGTTGGAGAAAGTAAGTGCACATGAATTGCCTATCATATCAACTCATCCTGCAGATCAAACCGTTCTAATAGGTCAGACTGCAACATTCAGCGTTGTAGCTACCGGAACTATGCCACTGGCCTATCAATGGCAGAAGAACGGTCTGGACATCCCCGGTGCGACTGGTCCATCATATACAACCCCGGCAACTATCGTATCGGATAGTGGTTCGTCGTTCCGGGTTCTGGTGACAAATCCAGCAGGCAGCATTATGAGCAATGCAGCATCATGCACCATTACACCAGCACCACAAGCACC
>JAMJFV010000376.1 GCA_023544495.1 ANME-2 cluster archaeon | reverse complement strand
GAAAAGCAGAGCGTCTTGGTCACCGACCGACATCCATTAAAACAAGGATTGAAACAATTCCAGGGAATTGCGTTTAAGGGGGACTTACCAGTCACCGACCGACATCCATTAAAACAAGGATTGAAACTCAAAACTGAGAGTGGCAGCGCCTACAAGCCGAATGTCACCGACCGACATCCATTAAAACAAGGATTGAAACTACCGTGCGATGCAGGACATCGAAGTAAAAACGGGTCACCGACCGACATCCATTAAAACAAGGATTGAAACAGAATATCCTCAATTTTGCCGCCTTGCAGGAGTGGGTCACCGACCGACATCCATTAAAACAAGGATTGAAACAGTATGGAACGACAAAATCAGACTGGTTGAGATTATGTCACCGACCGACATCCATTAAAACAAGGATTGAAACTCCGGTACAGTATATGATGCCGATAATTACGGGGCGGGTCACCGACCGACATCCATTAAAACAAGGATTGAAACGCCAACTTGGCTATATACGTAAAGTACATAGTGCTCGTCACCGACCGACATCCATTAAAACAAGGATTGAAACGACCGTATAGGCGGGGTGTCCTGATGCCGACAATAGGGTCACCGACCGACAACCATTAAAACAAGGATTGAGACAGTTCAGCTACCATTATAGCGTAAATCAAACATATAACGGCAGATATCTACAGGGGATTTTAGAGAGGGGGGTATTTCTCATATATCGTCAGGGTAATTGGGAGGGGCTTACTGCCCCTTCCCTGTGTTG
>JAMJFV010000375.1 GCA_023544495.1 ANME-2 cluster archaeon | reverse complement strand
GGCTGAGCCCGTGATAAAAGAGAAAACTACCATAAACAAGAAATCTGAATCAAAAGGCGCTATTTCTGTGGATGAGCTGATAACAAAAAAGAAAGATACTACAAAAAAGAAATCTAAAGCAAAGGGCGTTATCTCTGTGGATGAAAAAAACATTATCCTTGTGGATAGGTCTGTAACAAAAAAGACCTCCCTCATAACTAAGACATTTAAGGCAGAAGGCATGATGTGCAACAATTGTGAGAGGATCATCACGGAGCAGGTTGAAAAGCTGAAAGGCGTAAAAATAATTGATATTGATTACGCCACAGAAGAAGTAGTGGTAAGATATGATGACAATAAAATAAACTTTAACCAGATAAAAAAAGCAATCGAATCAAAAGGTTACATCTGCGATGAAGATCAAGGACCAAAAAACACACAGGGCTGGATACTGGGTATTTTAGGCATTTTGATAATCGGATATTATGGCTTTCAAATCCTAGAGGCAGTAGAATTACCACAGATAAGTCAGAACATGAGTTATGGCTTGCTGTTCATAGTCGGACTACTGACCGGTCTTCATTGTGTAAGTATGTGTGGTGGATTTGTTGTTTCATATTCCACGAAAGGTTTAACCCATCTTTGACAACTGAATTTTTGTTCTAAATCGATATCAAGGGCATCAATGCCCCTCTATTTTCATTTCTAAGCATTTTTCATAAAAATTTCAGCCCTTAAAATCACAATCAGTGTAGCCACCACACACTACAATAAAATTTTGTTTTAAAATACTGTA
>JAMJFV010000374.1 GCA_023544495.1 ANME-2 cluster archaeon | reverse complement strand
GTATGGCAACATATCACCTCTTAATTAATCCCAGGTAGAATTACGTTAGAAGAGACACCCCAGAAAATAGGGTATGGCAACTCCCTGCACCACGGGCATCGATGCGGGCAACCTTGTTAGAAGAGACACCCCAGAAAATAGGGTATGGCAACAATCTATATCATCAATATCCGCGGTTTCTGGAATGGTTAGAAGAGACACCCCAGAAAATAGGGTATGGCAACTCAATAATGATTAATGTTGGGTTGTTAGTTACTCCGTTAGAAGAGACACCCCAGAAAATAGGGTATGGCAACAGTTCTATGCTCATTATAGATCCCCCTTTTGCACTTGTTAGAAGAGACACCCCAGAAAATAGGGTATGGCAACCATTGCAGCCATGAAAAAGGTAATGCCTGCCATGATTGTTAGAAGAGACACCCCAGAAAATAGGGTATGGCAACAACTTAAACCCTACTAATGCAGTGACTATTTTCTCGGTTAGAAGAGACACCCCAGAAAATAGGGTATGGCAACATTTTTGACCTGCATTTCCTAATCCACGCTGTAATAGTTAGAAGAGACACCCCAGAAAATAGGGTATGGCAACTTTGAGTCCCCACAATACTGCTGTGTCAGATTTGTTAGAAGAGACACTCCAGAAAATAAGGTATGTGATGTGTCATTCTATATGCCCCTTACATGCTATATACCAGTCGAGTTTTAGCATATGGATACATTTTTAAGCATACATGTTTGTTCTGTAAAGATAATAAAAAACCCAACAATCAAAATATTTGTGCACTGAATCATGGGTTTTGCAGAGATTACGGAAAACCGAT
>JAMJFV010000373.1 GCA_023544495.1 ANME-2 cluster archaeon | reverse complement strand
AAAGATATGTCCCCCCAGCTGCTGTGACATGAGGGGACTGCTGTCCTTTATGGTACTATGGCTTCTCAGAAAAAAGTCCATGTACGGCGAAGAGATAGCAACGGAACTTGAAAAAATGAAGGGCAACAAACCCTCTCCGGGCACCATCTACCCGGCCTTAAAACAACTGCAGGGCAACTGCCTCATAATCTCCCATAAAGAGGGAAGTAAGGTCATCTATTCCCTGACTGACAAGGGGAGGACAGCCGTCAACGAGGCGATCGATTATTTTATTAATGCGTTCGGGTGCATACTTAATGAGAGCAGGAAGGAGTAGGTATTCAATACTGAATGCCTTGATAAAAATGAACATGGGTTGGTTTGCACAGTGTAAAATCTCATTATCATGATAATGCTTTTGATTGTATATATCCATCAATATATAATTCCACTGGAAATGAAGGGGTTGGCAATCGACGATTTTCGTACCACAGCTACGACAGATATTTTTCACTGTGACAGTTGATGCCTATTTACAGAATTTATAGGATGGGGGGAACCACTTTCACATCCTGTTAATCCTGGTTATTCATCCAGGAGAACAGCAGTCTTTTTTCCTCCCTGCTCCCTAAAAAAGCATTATTCCTGCGGTCTCAATTTGTTCCCTTCTCCATGCCACGAAATTGAGCATCGCGAAATCCGGAGTCTTTGACGTACCTCCAATCCTACAGAATACCAGATATTTATCATTGTTATGTTGATAAATGGAGAAAACTCTTATATCGGTTCCAGACAAAACATACCTGATAACACAAGAGACATATCGAGAAAAGACAATCCATAATC
>JAMJFV010000372.1:462-829 GCA_023544495.1 ANME-2 cluster archaeon | reverse complement strand
TAAAAGTATGAAATGTTATATGAAGGTGGGTCAAAATTGGTGGGAAAAAGGGGTCAATTTTCAACGGGAATCTTCAATCCTGCATTCTCCATGATCAAATTTAATCCATCATGTGTATATCGCCATAGATCAACTGGACATTCATGGTATCCCCACATAAAATGAGTGCCTATAACAACCGCACCACCTTTAGTTAAAACTCGATACATTTCATTCGCAACTATTTGCGGTTCTTTTAGATGTTCAAATACAGCCATAGGAGATTGTCGGAAAAGTCCGGAACTTCTATCAAATTAATACACTGTCTCCACTACAATTCTCGTTGAACATAATATCTGACATTATCCCGTTAAAAATAAACGCCCAC
>JAMJFV010000372.1:0-453 GCA_023544495.1 ANME-2 cluster archaeon | reverse complement strand
TTATAGATCTTTCCTTCGTGAATAAAGCATGCAGCGACCTCTATTCGCTCGATAATGGCAGACCTGTAATAAACACCCCTGAAAGGATGTTCCGTTCAGCAATCGTTCAATATCTCGATGACTTTTCTGATAGACAAATGGAACATTCCGCCAGATTTGATATCATAACAAAATGGTTCATTGGAATCCCTATAGAAGACAGATCTTACGATCACAGTGCACTGGGCGATTTCAGGGATCGGCTCGGTGAAAAAAGATGGAAAAAACTATTCTTCATGATATTAAAACAAATAGAAGATGCAGGCTTTGCCAAAGGCAATCAGTCAGTTGATGCCACGCATGTGATAGCAAACATTGCCATTCCTGGAACCATTGGTTTGATAAGACAGGGAATAAAAGCGATAATGGAAGAAGTTGAAACCGTAGATCCAAAGCTTTTTGAAGAACTGGGAG
>JAMJFV010000371.1 GCA_023544495.1 ANME-2 cluster archaeon | reverse complement strand
ATTCAAGGCCTATGGTGGCGTTCTTGTGACAAAGGTCACAGTTGGTGGTGGGTGTTACCAGTTCGGTCTTGCTGCCGTAGTGGGAGACGTTTGAATGGTCGGTCTCGTCGGCACTGCCGTTTATTATGGGTTCGATGTGTGTGATGATGCTCTTGTTGTGACAGTATGTACAACTGTCTGCATTGCCTGACTGGTAATCGGTCCAGATCGTACTGGAATCATTCATATCCGGTATGTGTTGCAGTGTGATGTTGGGCTGTGTACCGGTAATGGTAAGTCCGGCAGGTGTACCGTTTACGTGACATTTGGCTTCGGTACAGTTGAGCGGATATGTCACATTGGCGGGATTGGATGCGCTTATGGTCTGGTTGGGGTGACCGCTGGGTTCGCTACCGTTGCCGTGACAGGCCCAGCAGGCTTTGCTGGTGGGGTAGGTAAGTATGGTTACGTTGGTGGCACCGTCGTTGAGGTTGCCGTGCATACCTGAAATGAATATTGTAGTATTGACTTCCGGGTTTGTACCATTTGTACCATGACACTTGATACAATCCGGACCACCTGAGGATGCATTGATCACACCAATATCGTGCAGGGTGGTGGTACCAACGATATGGCAGCCGTAACAGTCGTTGCCTACATTGTCATGGCTGCTCATCAGCGAGATGTTGGTTGCATTGAATGCTGTGCCGTTATCGGTACGGTGACAGTATACACAACCCTGTGAGCTTCCGTTCCAGCCGACTGAATCGATAGTGTTGTGTGTATCATTGTCGTAATCGGTAAGGTCTTTGGCGTAATGGGCAACAGTACCTGGACCAGTGGTCATGTTAGTGGTACCG
>JAMJFV010000370.1 GCA_023544495.1 ANME-2 cluster archaeon | reverse complement strand
GCAGGTAACTATTATGCATTCAACAACTCCCTGAAAGACTTGGGCTATTCAGATAATAACATGAGCCCGTACAGATATACCCAGACCATTGACCGTCTTCCCAATACCACAGACTGCCGAATATGCCATCTTGGTGCCAACGGCAGTATAGGCACCCTGGTGGAAAGTAACTACTGGGGCACCCCAATGAACGTCACCAGCACTAAACCCATCATTGCAACCCACACCAATGCTACTGCTGCAGCCAGTGACTGCTGGAATTGCCATGTGATCGGCGGTGCTCAACCCATTGACTTCCACGATGTCAATATCACTGGCGGCGGTGGTCCTGACTGTATCAGCTGTCACGACGTCGGTCGCAGTGGTGCCACCCGCTGGGTGAATGTGAGTGCCATCAATGGCAGTCTCAACAGCAATGCCAGTATCCATTATGCTATCAACAATGCCACCACCGGTACCGGCGGGAGTACAAACAATCCCGATAACCAGATCTGCTGGGGATGCCACCAGACCAACGGCACCGAACCAAGGGGCATGGGCGACAGATTTACCACCCCGTACCAGTGTTATGAATGCCATAACGGCACAGCCGCATACAGTAATGTAAGCAGTGCCCCGGCAGTGTACGAGCACTTCGTGAACGGCAGTGAACTGAAAGCTGCATCCGGTGCTGCCAATAATACCAGTTCATGCCTGTTCTGTCATAATATGTCAGAGATGCAGGTATCGTTCAGTGAAGGTGCGGATACAAATAATACTACAATCTCACTGGCTTCCCACTACGGTAAGAGTCGTACTGACCTGCGCACATGGAACGGCGGCGTCAATTGCAGTTACTGCCACCAGGACCC
>JAMJFV010000036.1 GCA_023544495.1 ANME-2 cluster archaeon | reverse complement strand
GCTCTCTGACAAGTAATACTACAGCCATCAGGGTAAAAATGGCAGCGGACGCGCCAACCATATCTGAATTGGGATAAAATGGAATGCTCAGGATGAAAGTGATAGTCCCCCCTGTTATAAATGCAATACCCGTTCGCCACGAGCCGACCTCATCTTCAAGAAAGGTACCGAACAGGAAGAGAAATACCATGTTGCCTGCCAGGTGAAGATAATCACCATGAACGAAAATAGCAGTCAGCAGGGTATAATAATTGCCATTTACCAGATTCATTAAACTAAAGGCAAGGATAATGTCAGGATGGGTCCATGCGTACAGGCTCATACTACTGCAAAGGAATATGAGAAAATATGTCAGTTTCATTTTTATATGAAGTTAGTAAAATATCTGTTTTTTATATATCGTGATTGGTTGATAGTTCAAATACTTTCCCTGCCCTCTCCATAACCTCTGCGAACAGGTCATTTCCCTTTGCATCCACTCCCACAATCAGCGGCCCGAATTCCTCCACTTCCAGCACCCACACAGCCTCAGGCATACCCAGGTCCGGCCAATGCACACCCTTTACACTTTTAATCATATCCACAGTCAGTGCCGCACACCCGCCCGTGTATGCCAGGTACACGCACCTGTCCTTCAATACCGGAGCGATATCCTTCATCCCGCCTTTACCAATGATCGCTCTGACATTATAATTATCAAGCAGCCCGGGTGTCATCTCTGTCATCCTGGCGCTGGTGGTAGGTCCTGCTGCCACAACACGCCAACCATTACTTTCCCGCTTCATCAAGGGCCCGCAATGGTACACGGCAGCGCCCTCCAGGTCAAATGGCAATGTTCTGCTTTCCGCAGTCCACTCCAGTATTCTCAGGTGAGCCTCATCCCTTGCCGTATATAGAGTACCAGAGATATACACAATATCCCCTGCCTGTAATTCCACAATATCATTAAGGTTCAGGGGTGTGGTCAGGTGGTACTCAGTCATGACCTGCCTCCAGGGTCACTGATGCATGCCGGTTGGCCCAGCACTGGATGTTCACTGCTACCGGCAGCGAGGCAGTATGGCAGTGAGCCTTTTCAACATGTACGGCCAGGGCAGTAGTCCTGCCGCCCAGTCCCATAGGACCAATACCCAGCGAATTAATCGCTTCCAGTATTTCCAATTCAAAATCATCCATATCATTGAGGTCCCGCAGGAGCGAATGCTTGGCCAGCCTGGCAGCTTTATCAAAACTGCCGCCGATACCCACACCCACGATAATGGGCGGGCATGGCATACCTCCAGCCCTGAAAACGGTCTCGACCACGAACTGTTTGACACTATCCACCTGTGAAGGCTTCAGCATCCGGATAGCACTCATATTCTCGGAACCTGCCCCTTTTGGAGCAACGGTAATCGTTATAGTTTTACTGTCAACAAAAGAATAATTGATATCTGGCAGGCCGTCTCCCGTGTTATCACCTGAATTCTGCCTGGTCAGGGGCTCAACGGCATTTGGACGGAGCGGTACGCTTTTCGTTGCCTGCCTAACGCCCTTTCTGATGGCTTCCTCCATGTCAAAATCAATGCAAGCATCCCTACCTATCTCAACAAAAAAGACAAGGATACCGGTATCCTGGCACATGGGGATAGTCCTGGTATCTGCGATTCGTATATTCTCAAGTATTGCATCAAGCTGGGCTCTCGCACGACCTTCAGACTCCTGGTCCCGGGCATTTTTCAGGGCTTCAATGACATCATTCGACAGACTTGTTTCTGCCTGCCTGATTATTCCTTCAACAGCACCAGACACGGACAGACTGTTCAATGTGCTCATATAGTCAATGTTGAAATTCCTATCTTTACAGCTTCTGCCGACCTATCCAGCATTGCTTGTTCTGATTCAGTAAGGTCCAGTTCCAAAATAGCTTCCACACCCTGTTTCCCGAGTTTCACGGGAACACCGAGGTAAATCCCATCATGTCCGTACTGGCCGTGCAGATAGACCGCTGCGGGCACAATGCGATGCTGGTCGCGTACGATAGATTCTACCATGGCTGTTATGGCTGCAGACGGTGCATAAAAAGCACTGCCGGTCTTGAGGAGTTCAACGATCTCGGCACCGCCGTTGACGGTACGTTCCACCAGCATGTCAATGGTTGCCTCGTCCATCAATTCAGTTATCGGTACTCCTGAAACTGTGGTGTGCCTGGGAAGAGGGACCATAGTGTCCCCATGACCACCGAGGACCATGGCGTCCACATCTTTTGGCGAGCAGCCCAGTTCCATGGCAACAAAAGTTGCAAACCTTGCCGAGTCGAGTACACCGCTCATACCCATCACCCTGCTGGGGTGGAACCCGGTCTTTTTCAAGGCAATATAGGTCATAATATCGAGGGGATTAGTGACCACTATCACAATGGACTCTGGTGCGTATTTCTTAATATTCTCGCACACTTCACTGACAATATTGCTGTTTATCTTGACCAGGTCATCGCGGGTCATACCGGGCTTTCGGGCAATGCCTGCGGTTATTACTACCACGTCTGAACCTTCAATATCCTTATAATCGTTGGTACCTAGCACTTCAACAGTAAATCCTTCAATAGGTGCTGATTCCATCAGGTCCAGTGCTTTACCCTGGGGCATGCCTTCAATTATATCTGTCATAACCACATCACCCAGTTCTTTTTCTGCGATACGCTGAACTGTGGTCGCTCCTACGAATCCTGCACCTACTACTGTGATCTTTTTCAACTTTTAATCCTCCTGTCGTTGGTAAAATTATTACTATGATGAAAGGTAAATTTTTGTTATATACAGTCTTTTCATGGTTATAGATTGTGTTGATAGTGTGTTACATGAAAATTGAATTTATATACCATAAAAAATGGACCGGATTACCTTAACGTGATGAACCGGGGAGCAGGAAATAAAGAAGGTATCATATGTCGTTACGACAAGGTAATATTGCCATCAATTTTTATATTTTACTTCATCGAGCAAGAACGGGGGCCTGAACACGCCGTTCTCAGTTATGATAGCCGTTACTTTCTCCATGGGGGTAGCGTCAAAGGCAGGATTGTATACCTGAACATCCAGCGGAGCTATCTGTTTGCCACCTAAGAACCGCAGTTCATCGCCGTTCCGAAGTTCTATCTCAACCTGGTCCTCCATGTTCTCAAAATCAAACGTGGATACAGGTGCAGCCACATAAAAAGGAATCTCATGTTCCTTTGCCATAACACTGTGGGTATAGGTGCCTATCTTGTTGAACACCGCATCCTGGGTGATGCGGTCAGCACCAACAATAACGCTGTCTATCATCCCCTGCTGCATCACATGTCCGCTCATGCTGTCGGTTATAAGGGTAACAGGAATCTTATCTTCCATAAGTTCCCAGGTTGTAATCCTGCCACCCTGGTTCAACGGCCGGGTCTCGCAGGCAATGACGTTTATTTCCTTTCCCATCTCAACGGCGCTGCGTATCACACCCAGGGCCGTCCCCCAGTCCACACAGGCCATCCGGCCCGCATTACAGTGCGTGAGCACGGTATCACTGTCATTAAGGAGCGCAGCACCATGAGCTCCCAGACGTTTGTTCAACTCAACATCCTCATCAGCTATAGCCTTAGCCTCCAGCAACAGTATCCTGAGCATACCGTCAGTATCATAGGCATCCCGGGCCGCATCCAGCACCCTGTCCACGCCCCAGGCCAGGTTCACTGCAGTGGGTCTGGTGGATTTGATGATATTACCGACCTTGTGCAGGTCATCGAACAGTGTTTCCATAGAATCTGCACTGCTTTGGAGGGCTGCAAGCGCAATGCCAAACCCTCCAGCTGCACCCAGCGCAGGTGCTCCCCGCACGCGCAGTGACCATATCGCTTCACAGAGCGACCCGACAGTATCACATTCTATCACCTTGAATTCTGCTGGTAGCAGGGTCTGGTCGACCATAATTATAGTCGAGTTCTCATCGTTCCAGTCAATGGTCCTCATTGTAACTCCTCATAGAACTAACTGATATCAACAGAAAATAATCGTGCTGCATTGGTTCCCAGTATCATTTCCAGATGTTTTTCATCAAATCCGAGGTTCCGTATATTATGTATTTCCTGTCCCTGGTCCCTGAAAGGATAATCGGTACCGAACATAACCTTATTAAAACCATGCGCTTCTATCATCTCTTCGATGCGTTCTACGGTTATATGCTCATGTCCCGGTACCGGATAAACGTATGCCGTGTCCAGATAGATATTCTTACCCAGCAAATGACACTCCACATCATCCCAGCAGCGGTGGCCTCCCATGTGAGCCGCTACTACATTCAATTCCGGGAAGGAATCCAGAACATTGGATAGACGAATGGGAGTGGTATGTATCTCTTTGACAGGTATAACCTCATCGCCTGCATGGAACACCAGTACCATATCGTCACCAAGTGACTCATATATTTGAAACATCCGTTCCTCATCAGGAAGGAAATGCTGGAACTCGCTGTGCAGCTTTATGCCTTTGAGGCCCATATCCCGCATACGCTGTATTTCGGCTTCTATTTCCTGATAATCTGGATGCATAGCCCCCATTCCTATGAAACGTGCATCATTTCTGGAGATTTCTGCAACCCAGGTATTAATACTCTCCACCTGCACGGGTGTAGTGGCCACCGAAAGTATGACCGAAGCGTCCACGCTTCCGGCCTGCATGCTGGAACATATGCCTCGTACGCTAGCTTCACCGCAAGCACTGACACCGTATTGGTGCTCAAGACCTGCAACTGCTTTTGAGGCGATCCTGTCCGGGAATATATGCACATGAGAGTCTATTATCATACAGGTGTTATGATGACACACGTATTGATAACATTGTTGACATTCCTGCGTTTTATCAGTGGAGTTTAAAGTCAGGAATATCCATCTTTATGTCGTTCTCGATGTCCACACATGACATATGATATGCTGATGCTTTCCATTTCCTGATGAACAGGAACAATGTCAAACCGGTCAACATCAGTGCAATTAACAGGAATGACCAGGAAACAATTGAGGGCAGGACCATTCCATACAGGTGCACAGTACCCGAAATGAGAAAGGCAATTACAGGCAAGGTAAACTGCCTGGCTAATCTACGGACTTTCCTGAACCTGAAAATTGCATTTACATCCCTGCTGACATTGTGGTCATGAAGAGAACGTGTTATTTCACCAGGCAACTCACTTCCCAGACATAACGCTATCTTGAAAAGGGTGTAAGGGGTAAGGGAGTATCTGCACATATCCGCCAGGTTACCTGCATTCCCTTGCATCCCCGTTATATCTTTCTCCATGAGGTCTACCAACTCGTCCTTGAAGCTCTTGATATCTTCGTAGGCTGTACAGACCAGGAGGGAAAGCAATAGCAACGATTCACTATGCTCGGCCTGTACTGCGCTGCGACGAACGTGCTCTATCCTGTACAGAGGTATATCCATATCCATAAGGTCACCAGTAAGATTGGCTGCTTTGATCGTTGCGGCTGTCTGTCCAGTACGTGCACGCAGTTGCTGGATGAAGACGGGGCGAAGCAGGGCAAGCCTGCGGGCTGCATGGTTTTTTTTAAGAAAAATTATGATGAATGTGATCTTGAGAAACAGGATGATCGAAATTGTCAAAAGGAGAATGAGGGATGATATGAAAGGTGAAGGGTACATGATCATGAGAGGATTTATTGTATACAGATAGTAATAAAATTGTTGAATTTGCTTTTCCCGGCATGAGAACATACAATTATTCAATTAATATATAAGCCCATAACAAAAACCCACACATTAAAGGGATAATATTAAAATCCTATACGTAGTCTAATAAAAATAAATGGTGAGGAATATGGAACAACTGGACAAAATGCTAAGACTTTTTTCAAATACACATGGAGTATCAGGTTATGAGGGTAATGTCAGACAGCTTCTTGAAGAAAAACTAAAACCGTATTCAGACAAGGTCAGGACAGACAAACTGGGTAACTTCATAGCCATTCGTAAAAGAGGAAAACCTTCAGTCATGATAGCTGCGCACATGGATGAGATAGGACTCATGTGTAAATATATAGATGAAAAAGGTTTTGTCCACTTTGTCAAACTGGGCGGCTGGTTCGACCAGACCCTGCACAGCCAGCGAGTGATACTCCACACTGAAAAAGGAGACATCTACGGCGTTATCGGTGCCAAACCTCCCCATGCAATGAAAGAAGAGGATAAGAAAAAACCTGTCAATGCCGAAGACATGTTCATTGACATCGGGGCAAAGAACGAGAAAAATGCCCAGGATATGGGGGTAATTCCAGGCGTCACCATCACCCTTGACCGCCAGTATACTTCACTTGCCAATAACAGGGTCACAGGTAAATGTTTTGATGACAGGGCCGGGATCGTAATGATGATCGAAGCCATGCGACTCATCCACGAAAGAAATATTGATGTGACCGTTTTTGCTGTAGGGACCGTGCAGGAAGAAGTGGGCCTGAAAGGTGCCCGGACCAGTGCATTTGGACTGAATCCTGATGTATCCCTTGTATCAGAAGTTACCATAGCTGGTGACCACCCTGGTATTGAAAAGAAACACAGTACCATTGAGCTCAGTAAAGGTCCGGCTATTACCATTCTTGATGCAGGCGGAAGGGGTCTTATTGCCACTGAAGATGTTATCAAATGGCTAAAAGGGACCGCAAAGGAATTTGATATCCAGGTCCAGCTCGATGTAGCGGAAGGCGGCACTACAGATGCCACTGCCATTCACCTGACAAAATGCGGTATACCCTCATCTGTGATTAGCATCCCATCAAGGTATATCCACTCTCCCGTTGAGGTCATTGACCTTGAAGATCTGCAAAAAGGTGCCGAACTCTTAGCACGAGCCGTGGAAATGGTCGGTAAGTACTTTTAAATATCAACCGAAACAACAATAGCAAGGTGACAAAAAAGGATGACAGAGTCTGCATTCTTACTTGCCAACCTGGCTGTTGTTCTTTTGATCGGTATCGGTGCCCATGTGCTATCCCGCATCTTCAAGATACCAAGTATAGTATTTCTCCTGGTTTTTGGCATCATACTTGGCCCTGAGATCCTTAATGTTGTAGACACATCCAATTTCCAGAATGAACTGGAAGCGATAGTAGCGCTTTCAATAGCGATCATCGTTTTTGATGGTGGGATGCAGATAAACATAAGACAGATAAAAACATTGCAAAAAAGCATAGTCCACCTGATAACGTATGGTGTCCTCATCACATTTATAGGAGCTTCACTTGCAGCACATTATCTTCTGGATATTAATCCAGGGATAGCAATGCTATACGGTGCACTGGTCTCAGCTACCGGACCTACAGTTATAACACCGCTGGTAAAGCAGATACACGTTACCAGAAAGGTCAGCAAGATACTTGAAGCTGAAGGAGTTCTGAACGACCCTATCAGTGTTATACTTGCAGCCCTGGTCTTTGAATTGCTGCTGCTTGGCCTGCCAAGTATAGATGCACTGGGATCACTGGTAATGAAACTGAGCATGGGCTTAATACTCGGTATTGTCGGCGGTGTAATTCTCGGTTATATCCTGCAGAACATAACCATGATCACTGCCCAGTATGCCCGGTTATTTACCCTTACTGCAGTATTGTTGACCTTTTCGGGAGCTGAAATATACGGGGACGGTTCGGGTATACTGGCAGTGGCGGTATTCGGTATTATCATCGGGTCCACCGATATGGCACATAAAGAGTCTATTAAAGAGTTCAAAGGTGACCTTGTAATAATATTACTGTCGATCATCTTTATCCTGCTGGCATCTTTGATTCGCTTTGAATACATAATCAACCTCGGTGTGTGGGGTGTGGCAGTAATCCTGATATTGATGTTTGTCATCAGGCCTGTTGCAGTTTTTGTATCCACTGCAGGGTCTAACATATCGTTCAGGGAAAAATCATTTATTTCTATTATCTCGCCCCGGGGTATAGTACCTGCATCGATGGTTACCTATTTTGCAATACGAATGCAGAATTTAAATGCAACAACCGGTAATGATGAAATGGATATGCTTGTAGGATTAGTATTTTTGACCGTTATTTTTTCAGTCATATGGCCCGGCATGTTTGCCGGCAAAATTGCACGTAAAATTGGAGTAATACCTATGGAGATAATGATCATTGGAGGAGGCGGGGTGGGCAGGGAGCTCGCCCAGAGATTGGATAAACGCGGTGAAAATGTTGTTGTGATAGATACTGATGAGGAAAACTGCCAGAAGGTCATGGAATTAGGAATTAAGACAGTCCATGGTGACGGCAATGACGTTAATATACTTGAAAAAGGAGGTATCAAACATGCTAAATACATAGTGGCAACCACAGACAAAGACAATGTAAATCTGCTTTCCTGCCAGCTCGCAAAAAGCACGTTCGGATTTTCCGGTAATATGCTGGTTGCCAGGGTGAACGACCCCAATAACCTGCCCCTGTTCACAGAAATGGGCATAAGGGCTATGAGCCCGATAAAATCCACAACTATCATTCTGGAGAACATGATTGGAAGGCATGATCTGTTCACTATGTGCGAAGTTGGTCACGAGGGGGATATCATCGAGACCGAAATATCCAACCCAAAAGTGATCGGGAAAGCCATCAAAGATGTAAAGATACCAAGGGACAGCTTGATCGTGCTTGTACGGCGGGGTGACCTGTCGATCATTGCCCACGGAGATACTATTCTTCATGAAGGTGATCACGTTACGATTATCGCCCAGGCTGGAGTATCATCTGAGGCAGTCAGTAAATTATCCTGATTTTATCCTCATGAAAATCCTGATCATTGGTTTTAACACACGCCATATTGCCTGTTCAGCTGCACGAGCCGGACACACGGTTCATACTATGAGCACTTTTAATGATATTGATCTGATGGAATGTGCATCTAAAGCCGTCGTATGTACCATACAAGATGTGCATCATATGGACCTGGATGAAATTGCAGCAGCAACATCTCCCCTGCTTCCGGTAGACGGCGTTGTGCTTGGCCCCGGGTTTGAACATCTGGCACACTGGATACGTAACATTATTGATCAGAAAACACCGGTGTTCAATAATTTCCCTGAAATCATTGCCAATATATCAAACAAGGTATGGCTTGCACACAAACTCAAGGAAATGGACATAAGGCACCCTTACACATTGCCCCTGGATTCCATAACAGCTCAGGAAGACTGGACTGCAGGATATCCAGTCATGATAAAACCAATTACAGGGGCCGGTGGTATAGAAAACGTTCTCGTACATAATGCCTGCGACCTTACGAAGTTGCTCCATGAAATCGGCACGAACAAAGACAGATATCTTATCCAGGAATTTGTCAAAGGCACGCTTGCGAGCGTATCGGTCATTTCCACAGGGCAACAGGCTATTGCTATTGCAGTCAACGAACAACTGGCCGGCCTGGAATGGCTCACCCGTATGCCTTTTGCTTACTGCGGTAATATCACCCCGTATGAATCCGATTACAGCACATTGATTTGCAATACCTCCGTAAAACTGGCAATTGAATTCCAGCTCATGGGTTCAAATGGCGTGGACTTTATTATTACCGAACAGGGCCCGGTTGTACTTGAAATTAATGCAAGGTTCCAGGGAAGTATTGATACAGTGGAAAATGCAACCGGTATAAATGTCTTCCAGGCACATATTGATGCCTTTGAAAATATACTGCCTGCCCCTGCACGTTACCGGAATTATTCGATTAAGACTATATTCTTTGCGTCTCGCAAGTTTACGGTAAGTAAGAAAGTATATGAGTATTTACTCCTATGCTTAAAGTCTGGTAATGGTGTTGACGTTCCTCCTGAAGGGACCGTGGTTGAAATAAATGAACCCGTAGTTTCATTTATTTCCTGTGGAGATAGCAGGCAACAGGTGGTACAGCAGGTTAATTCCTTCGTTGCCAGGCTTGTTGATATATTATACAAAGATAACACGGAAGATTAATGCCATAACAGGTCAAATTAGGTTAGGTGATAAGTTGGTAGATTTGGATAACATGGCTATTCGGGGACTTATCTTGAATCTCGTGGGCGAAGAAGGGATGGATGTTGTCCTGAAAATGCCTGAAAGTGAGGTCACGGACGAAGACGTATCGATAGTGACTGAAGTTCCTTTGAATATTGTCAGGCGTACTTTATATATACTCTTTGAGAACAGGCTTGCAACGTACAGACGTGAAAGGAATAAAGATAGTGGCTGGCTCACATATTTATGGAAGATCGATATGAGCGGGATAAATGAACTGCTCGAACATGAAACGAAAAAATTAGTGAACAATCTCAAGGCAAAGCTCGAATTTGAAGAGGAGAATATGTTCTACATCTGTGTGAACAATTGCGGTAGGTTTGTTTTTAACATTGTGGCAGAAACGGAATATCTTTGTCCAAGTTGTGGTGAAGAAGTTATCTTTGAAGATAATGAAATGGTCAAACAAAGCTTGAGAAAACGTATCCAAGAGTTGCAGAACAATTGAAACCAGATAAATCAGAAGCACTTGAGCTACTGAGAATTTCAGGATGTAGCGAGAGAGTTTTGAAACACTGTCTTACTGTGGCAGATCATGCGAAAGAGATCGCACAGAACATACAATGCAATGGATATCAAGTGGATGTGGAACTGGTCTTTATCGGGGCACTTTTACATGACATTGGTCGTTCTGTCACCTATGACATACAACATGCCGTTGAAGGAGCACGTCTTGGAAAGGAATATGGTTTACATCCAGCTATTATTCGTATAATTGAAACCCATATCGGTGCAGGTATTCCGGAAACTGAAGCTCTGACTTTTGGGCTGCCCCCTGGAAATTATATGCCCACGACCCTTGAAGAAAAAATAGTTGCCCATGCAGACAATATGGTTGACGATGATCATGTCGTTTCTATTACAGAAGAAGTAGATGCTCTCAGGAAAAAGGGAATGCATGAAAGCATTATTGAGAGAACAATTAAATTGGGGTCATATATTGATGAAATGATGGGTTAAAGATTCTCAGGGTCATTATTCATCATCGCTGACCACCACCATACAGCCATATCATTGGTATCTTTACTGAACTGGCCCGAGAGCCGGTATTCACCGTTCTTGTTACTGATAAGGCCGGCACCCAGTAATTTATTCCTCATGGAATAAAATGAAGCCCTTCCAATACCCAGTTCTTCCGATGTTTGTTTCCATTCACTGGTCTTTATTGGTTCATTCTTTTTCTGCCTGTCATCTATTAACATTACAAATTTTTTACCAATCAGGGCTGTTTTTTCTTCCTGGAAAAGTCTGCGCATTAGTTCATAAAATGGATCACGTGAACGACTTATACGACTATTGGCATCCGATCGTACCCTTATAGTTGTTGAAGTTCGTGGTGCATCTTTTACATATGTCATAGATATAACTGCTGTGCGCTATAGAGAATAGATGAAATATCAGGACTTAAAAATCCTAACACTATACTGATATGGCACTGGAAACCGGTATTTTCAGTAAAGTTTTGACCATATCAATATAATCATCTTTTAGTGAATATACAATTGTGGTCTTGTAGGATTCTTTATGAGCGTTCAGTATTCCCAGTTTTGAGTGAATATACCCTATCATTGAAGCTACCATATTATGTGATACGTCATATTTCTGAGAGAGAATTTTATAAACTACATCGACAGTAGCTTCCTTTACATGTAAAAATATATTCAGTATGAAATTTCGAATTCCATTGGTATCCAATTCAATATATTTTTCAAGGCGTTTTTTGATCATTTCTTTAAGTGATCCCATATCCATTGCTCCGTTCGGTTAAGGATGTACTCAGTAAATATATCTTTTGATTTTAACTCTATAAATAGATTTCTATTTTTCCATTATTATTATTATCATATAGTAATCCTCATTTTTTCCGCGATATTGTATTAATATTTGTAAAAATCATTTTTAGATATAAATCATAAACTCATTAACTTTTATATTACGTCATTAACTTTTATATTACGTTATATAAATGATTTTATTTTTCTGCGGAACATAAACTTACTAAAAATAATGCTATTATATATAATTAGTCAATTATTATATAAATTTTGATATCCTCTTGTTATAATATAATAAAATATAATATTATTGATTTTTATACAAATTATATTATATTTATTTTTATTATATTTTCTAAAAAATTAATCGATATTTATGTTTATAATTCTATTATATTATGTTAATTAATAAAATTACCTGGATATTTAGTCATATACTGTAATTGTAATATTTTATATGGTATATATTACGGGGAGTAATATATATATGAATTATGCTCCATTTTATATCATATTATTAGATGGTATCAATCTAACATCTCGTATTCCTATAGTCTCTAATCCTGACAGTGGGTCGCATTTTTGTGGGGTGTTTTTGTGGACTCAGTCATTCCAAAGACTATAGTAATATGGTGTTCATGACTTACAACCCCCCGATGATCTACAAAATAATAATTTCTATGACATAATTGGATTCGGTATTCGAGCATTCCCATACAATATATGTATATGATAAAAGAATTCTGTTTGTGTGTGCACTTGTTACCCTATGCGTAAACCAGTGTTTTTGATATTAAAAGGGTAGTACTTAGTGATGTATTTTATTATTTATAAATATAGCCTTATAAAATTATACATTCTATTTTTTTTGTACCATATTTAAAAGAATGGTGTAATGTTGAATGAGTAATGTAAATAAGGCCACAATAATCGTACATATTATATATTATTGCATCTATAAATTTTAATGTATTTATTAATATATCTAATTTATAGTATATAAAAAAGAATAGATACAATAGAATATATATCATGGAATATACAATTTTTATACAATTTTTAAGCCAATAGTATAATGATGTTTTTATAAATATTGGTATATAATAGTGTAAAATATAATTTGATATATAGAAATATTAATATATAATTTATATAAAACTAATTTCATAATCATAGTTATACAATACACTGAATAATCAAAACCGATGGATTTATTGAGTCAAAAGCAATCCATTTAATATATGTATAGAAATAAATTTACCGGGTGTCTTTTGGGAAGTGCCATAGGAGACGCACTGGGAATGCAAACCGAAGGGATGAAGCCCGCTGAGATAAAGATCAAATTCAATGTCGTATTTGATTATGGCAGAGGCAGACCTGGAAGTAATAACGAAACATTGAGACCCGGTCAATATACAGATGATACTGAACAGACAATAATTCTTGCACGTTCTATAATAGCAATGGGCAAATTCGATCCGGAGGATTTCTCACAACGATTGTTGGAGCATTACCTGATAATTATGAGACTGCCTGAACTGAACAGGGGATGGGGAACTACCAGTCTAACAGCATGCAGGCATCTGGCCGACGGTACAGGATGGAAAGAATCCGGGGAAGATTCACCTACATGTGGTTCAGCAATGAGAGCATCTCCAATAGGACTGTTATACCCTGGCAGACCCGATAAGACAGAGGAAACAGCCCGGATGTCTTCATTGCCAACCCATAAAAATCCGGAATCCATTGCCGGTGCTGTAGCAGTAGCTGCAGCTGTTTCTATGGCAGTAACGAACACCGATCCTGACGTTATCATAAAGACAACATCTGACCTTGCGCGAAAATATAGTATAAAAATGGCTGATAAAATACAGTCCATAGATAAAGTGAGACATATACCAGAGATCAATGCTTTTTCCATTCTTGGTACTTCCATCATGGCAATTGATGTAGTACCTTGCGCACTTTATTGTTTTACAAAAAATCCCCTGGATTTCCCCAAGACCCTTATCACAGCGATCAATGCTGGCGGGGACACTGACTCAATAGCATGTATTGCAGGAGCAATCAGCGGTGCATATCTTGGCGTTGATGCAATCCCGAAAAAATGGCTTGACAGGCTTGAAAACCGTGACGAAATTGAATCTATAGCTTTGGAACTGTGGGGAAATAGCTAAACATAATATACAGTATGATGTTTAGGTACACTCGAGAGCTGATAATTGTATGAGAGCTGTGATTCCATTCAAGAAAGATAATGCGAAGTCACGTTTATCTGGAGTGCTTTCAAAAAACCAGAGAGAAGAATTTGCAATGAAGATGCTGCACGACGTAGTTAATGCACTTCTCGAATCTGATGTATTCACTGATATTGATATTTTACATTCATCCATATCCAGTATTATTAATAATAATTACCCGTCAAATGTTAATTTACTTGTGAGCGATAAAAACCTGAACAATGCATTAAACGAATACCTGGAAAAAGCATCCAGCCATACAAATGATGAAATACTTATAATAATGGCCGATATGCCCCTCGTCACGAAAAAGCAGATACACCAGATGATCGGACTTAAAGGAGATGTTATTATCGCCCCCGGTTCACGTGGAGGGACCAATGCTTTACTTATCCGGCGACCTGATGAATTCCGCGTAGATTATTACGGTATAAGTTTTCTGGACCACGTAAGAATATCAAAGGAGGCAGGGCTTGATGTGGATATCTTTGATTCGTTCATGGTCAGTACCGATATGGATGAACCCAACGACCTTATTGAATTATTGATACATGGACGGGGAAGCGCTGTTGAATATATTAAGAACCTTGGCATTTCACTTGATACATGTACGGGAACACTGTATTTTGAAAATAAGAATTAACGCTAAATAGTATTCCTTATATTGAATCCCTGCCAGAGATTGACTTCAACCTCTCCACGCCGCCGATCTCTTTAATTATATCTACCGTAGAAGAAGGAACTAAGGATTCCCAGTCATCTCCTGTTACCATCCTTCTGCGTATCTCTGTACCAGAATACTGCTCCCGCTGGAACATTGGAGACTGCTTCACGTCAATTCCAGCCTCTTCAAAAAGGCAGATGACAAGTGGATTATTTGAGTAGACCACCTTGAATGGCGGTGTCATAGAAATAATATGGGATACCCAGACTGAATTACGCTGGATATC
>JAMJFV010000369.1 GCA_023544495.1 ANME-2 cluster archaeon | reverse complement strand
ATGGAACCTTTACCAGCATGACAACTTGGATTGACACAAGCTCCACTTGTACCATCATCCTGGGTCAGAATATGACCGCCTGCTCCGGGTGCATGGAAAGGTGCATCATCCAGGTTGCTTGCATAATGGCAATCAGCGCAATTGGTAACGGTGGTACTGCCTGCATTGTATCTGTTCACATAGGTCAGGTTCGCAACTGAACCGCGGGGATTATCATTGTGGTACGTACCTTCTTCAACATGACAATCTACACATGTGGCTTTACCATGCAGTTTATCCGTAAATTGAATCGTTGAATTGGCAGGACCTGTTCCGGTTGCGGTGTGGCAGTCTGCACAGTAGTACGTGTTGGAAACATTTGTACCGGAATGGGCATTATTGTAATGACAGGTCGTACAATCACCATTATCAACATCCGATGTGCCATTTATCGAAGAATGAAGCCCCAGGTCAGCCGTGGTTATGTTGTAATGACAGCCAACACAATTATCCCCACCAACTCCAAGAGCAACAGAATGGGCACTCCCGTGACAGGCAAGACAACCGGAAAGAGACATTGAACCGTATTCGCTGCCTTTTATGGAATGATTGGTGGGGGGTGTCGGATGGCATTCTGTGCAGGTGGTGGGAACATAGATGTTGTGGATGTTCGGGTAGATGGGGATATCAGTGCCGTTCACGGACTTTATGGCAGGCGTGTAGTTGTTCAGGTTGTAATGACACCACGTGCAGTTATGGTGACTGGTGGTATTGTTCGCCTCGAAGCCATTTGAGTGCATATCTACAACCTGGGTTGCAGGTTCAGGCGGCGTGGCATTGTTATGGCAGTAGTCGCAATCTTCCACGGTTTCAGGAGTACCGGACGAATGGCAG
>JAMJFV010000368.1 GCA_023544495.1 ANME-2 cluster archaeon | reverse complement strand
TACAGAAAAAAATTCTAGAGAGTCTAGGGCTATTGGGGTATATAAACCCCGAAAGTTGAGATGTAATAAACTTTC
The DNA here is from genome assembly GCA_023544495.1 of ANME-2 cluster archaeon. GTDB lineage: Archaea > Halobacteriota > Methanosarcinia > Methanosarcinales > Methanocomedenaceae > Methanocomedens_B. Next base: position 818 of record JAMJFV010000368.1, on the reverse strand, counting down.
CTGCTTTTGCCCCCATCCCAGATTTTTCCGGCTGAAAGTGTTAATATGGTTCAGGTAAAAGTTGAGCCACAAAATGGCACTGGATAAGATACTCCTCAAAGGCGCAAAAGTACACAACCTGAAAAACATCGACCTGGAACTGCCCAGGGACAAATTCATTGTCATCACCGGGATCAGCGGCAGCGGTAAATCCTCGCTTGCATTCGATACCATTTATGCAGAAGGACAGCGACGTTACGTGGAATCCCTATCAGCCTATGCCCGCCAGTTTCTTGGCCAGATGGACAAACCCGATGTTGAATATATCGAGGGACTCTCACCTGCCATCTCCATTGAACAAAAGACCACCAGCAAGAACCCGCGTTCAACCGTAGGCACGGTAACAGAGATACACGATTACCTCAGGCTGCTGTATGCCAGGATCGGCGTACCTCACTGCCCGGATTGCGGCAGGGAGATAGCACCCCAGACCCTTGACCAGATCATAGACAGCGTGATAGCACTGCCTGAAGGTACCAGGGTACACGTGCTCTCACCCATTGTCCAGGACCGCAAAGGCGAGTACAGGCAGTTGTTCGATGACCTGAAACGTGAAGGATACAGCCGGGTCCGGGTGGACGGTGAGATACACAGCCTGGAAGACGAGCTCCAGCTGGGCAGGTACCAGAAGCATAATATCGATGTAGTTATTGACCGTCTGGTGATAAAAGAAGGAATAAAGGAACGCCTGGCTGATTCAGTTGAAACTGCACTGCATGTGGGCGGTGGCGTGGTAATGGTGCAGGTTGTGGATGAAGACCGAGAGATGCTCTTTAGCG
>JAMJFV010000367.1 GCA_023544495.1 ANME-2 cluster archaeon | reverse complement strand
CCAGCGTGCTTGCCAAGGACGATCCGGCGCTTATGGCCAACCATTTCAGGGGTCATTATCCCGGGCTCGAACGTATCGGTCTTTGTCAGTACACCGTGTGTATGAATCCCACTCTCATGGGCAAATGCATTTTCGCCCACTACCGGCATTGTGGGTGGTATCCTGACGCCTGTGTACCGTTCAACCATGTGTGCGGTTTCCACCAGGTACTCGGTCTTGACATTGGTCCTGGCCCCGTAAATACTGTGAAGGCTCATGACAGTCTCGGCAAGGTCAGCATTACCTGCCCTCTCTCCCAGGCCGTTTATCGTGACCTGCACCTGTCTGCCGCCCCCTTCAACGGCGGCCAGGCTGTTGGCTACTGCCAGCCCGAAGTCGTTATGGCAGTGAACATCGATCGGGATGGTGATGTCTTTTTTGATATCTGCTATGAGTGCCTTCATGGCCGAAGGTACGAACACCCCCACCGTGTCAGGGACGTTGATAACATCGCAACCTGCTTCCTGGACAGCCATGTTTATCTGTCGCAGGTAGCCAAAGTCAGTACGGGTGGCATCCATAGCACTGAACATACATTTTGCTCCATGGTCTTTGATATGCTCAACTGCCCTGACAGCCATTTCAAGTACTTCTTCCCTGCTCTTCTTGATAGTATGTATACGCTGTATATCTGAGGTAGGCACGAAAGTGTGTACCATATCCACATTGCAATCCAGGCATGCATCAATATCTGAGAGCATCACCCTTGACAGTCCGCACACGTTCAGTTTAAGACCCATGGCTGCTATCTCGGCGACATTCTGTTTTTCGCCGTCAGATGACATGGGGAACCCGGCTTCGATTATGTCAACACCAAGCTTGTCAAGCTGGGCTGCAATATCTTTTTTCTGTTCAAAGGTCAGAGAT
>JAMJFV010000366.1 GCA_023544495.1 ANME-2 cluster archaeon | reverse complement strand
TACCCTATTTTCTGGGGTGTCTCTTCTAACTCTGAATGGTAAAAACGTATTAATACCCATCGAGTTGCCATACCCTATTTTCTGGGGTGTCTCTTCTAACGATATCAATCTGCATATATCAAAGGTATAGGGACGTTGCCATACCCTATTTTCTGGGGTGTCTCTTCTAACATATACGAATTAGACCACCACATGCACGGTTCTGTGTTGCCATACCCTATTTTCTGGGGTGTCTCTTCTAACATTATGCAGGTACGTCACAGAACACTCGCGACAAGTTGCCATACCCTATTTTCTGGGGTGTCTCTTCTAACAAACACTGCAAAGAAGGCTATCAGGATAAGTATTTGTTGCCATACCCTATTTTCTGGGGTGTCTCTTCTAACTTGCCGAAAAGTTGCAGGATTTTAAAGGATTGTGATCGTTGCCATACCCTATTTTCTGGGGTGTCTCTTCTAACTGTATACAAACATCGAAGGGGTCGGGATAATTGTTGCCATACCCTATTTTCTGGGGTGTCTCTTCTAACAAAGAACTGGAACTGAAAGAACTGGAACTGAAAGTTGCCATACCCTATTTTCTGGGGTGTCTCTTCTAACCTGATATAACCCAAATTCTCGAAGCGGTAAGTAAAAGTTGCCATACCCTATTTTCTGGGGTGTCTCTTCTAACACCAAATAAACCAACTGCAGAAAAGCCAAACGAACAGTTGCCATACCCTATTTTCTGGGGTGTCTCTTCTAACAATTCGGTATAATCATAAATTTGCCGAAAAGTTGTTGCCATACCCTATTTTCTGGGGTGTCTCTTCTAACGTACATCGCCGGTGATAGATGTATAAAATAAATGTTGCCATACCCTATTTTCTGGGGTGTCTCTTCTAACGTTTCCAGAATCTGGCATTGATGGCACTTGTCGTGAGTTGCCATACCC
>JAMJFV010000365.1 GCA_023544495.1 ANME-2 cluster archaeon | reverse complement strand
CCATACCCGTGCATGTTAAAATCAGACCTTGGAGGGATTGAAACATAATTAAATCCGCCCTTTTCTAAAACATCTTTTAAAGTTAAAATCAGACCTTGGAGGGATTGAAACAATGCTATAACAGCAAACATAGACGCAGACCTACCGTTAAAATCAGACCTTGGAGGGATTGAAACTACGCTTGTTATGTCTACTAACAGTAGTTGAAATCAGTTAAAATCAGACCTTGGAGGGATTGAAACATAAATATACGGAAGTGAAATATAATGAACAAAGAAGTTAAAATCAGACCTTGGAGGGATTGAAACAAAGTATTGTATCTTCGGTTTGTGGTGTTGGTGGTAGTTAAAATCAGACCTTGGAGGGATTGAAACGTGATTGGGAAATTAAATGATATTGTTGATGATCCGTTAAAATCAGACCTTGGAGGGATTGAAACGGCTGTAAGTAACTCTTTTAATATCTGAACACATTTGTTAAAATCAGACCTTGGAGGGATTGAAACGTCTGATAATCATTGTAGGATGTAGAAACATATATAGTTAAAATCAGACCTTGGAGGGATTGAAACTCAGATAGAACGTCCATTATGATATCATTCCATAACGTTAAAATCAGACCTTGGAGGGATTGAAACAGGAATAAAACCAATAGATACAAAAAAGAACATTCGTTAAAATCAGACCTTGGAGGGATTGAAACTTCGTAATCGAATCACTCTTAACCAACGATCATAAGTTAAAATCAGACCTTGGAGGGATTGAAACTTTGAACCTAATGACCAATCAATAGAAGCCGTACCCGGTTAAAATCAGACCTTGGAGGGATTGAAACATATCCGATGCATCAGGCAATATAGCGCCCAGGGAGCGTTAAAATCAGACCTTGGAGGGATTGAAACTTGGTTTTGCTTGTCTTAGCAATGGTTGTGATTTCTTCGTTAAAATCAG
>JAMJFV010000364.1 GCA_023544495.1 ANME-2 cluster archaeon | reverse complement strand
AAACGGATGGGTCCGTATTATGTTTCAATCCCTCCAAGGTCTGATTTTAACAAAACATAATGATTATTTTATTAGGCATTATAACAGCGTTTCAATCCCTCCAAGGTCTGATTTTAACTTCCTTATGTGAATCGGATCCACTTAGGTATAAGGAGTTTCAATCCCTCCAAGGTCTGATTTTAACACGGTCCCGGACGCAACCAACCCCTGAACACTTTTATCGTTTCAATCCCTCCAAGGTCTGATTTTAACTGTAAATTTAGCCCGTGCGAATTTGGTTACGCCTTGACGTTTCAATCCCTCCAAGGTCTGATTTTAACATGGAAAGCATTTCCCTGGTACTGTTGGATTTAAGTAGTTTCAATCCCTCCAAGGTCTGATTTTAACTATAAAAGGCCGGGTGAAATTTAAAGGCGTCAATACTTTGTTTCAATCCCTCCAAGGTCTGATTTTAACGTTTGAACTATATAATCCAACTGTAACCCTGTTTTAGAGTTTCAATCCCTCCAAGGTCTGATTTTAACGATAATGCTACCAGGATTTGCTATACTCGAATGATGTTTCAATCCCTCCAAGGTCTGATTTTAACGATACCTGCCTGGCCCTGGATGGGATCAATATATTAGTTTCAATCCCTCCAAGGTCTGATTTTAACGCGGCGGCGTGGTTCCTGCTACGGATTATCATAAAAGTTTCAATCCCTCCAAGGTCTGATTTTAACATTTGGGCCGCGCTCCGAAAGGATGCGAATTGGTCGGTTTCAATCCCTCCAAGGTCTGATTTTAACGATGTTATCAGGTCATTTGGAGATAATGCCGTTACAGTGTTTCAATCCCTCCAAGGTCTGATTTTAACGTGCCAAAAAAAGTAAACATGACACACGGGAGTGTTTGGCCGTTTCAATCCCTCCAAGGTCTGATTTTAACTCATTTACTAACGTAAACGGCACAGTG
>JAMJFV010000363.1 GCA_023544495.1 ANME-2 cluster archaeon | reverse complement strand
ATGGTGCCTTGCCGAAAGCCAGCATGCTGGCACCCAGTTGTGAATAGAACCAGCCCCGGGTCTGGTCGTGACCTTCGGTAATAAAGTCGGCTGGCCAGAGCCTGTCAAATTCTTCATGCTCGGCAGGATAGTGTAAAGTCGCCCAGGAAGCCACTGCCGAATCGAACCAGACATCGAAAACGTCAGGTTCACGCTTCATAGTGCCACCGCACCGGCAGGTGATGTTGATATTGTCCACGTTTGGCCTGTGCAGGTCAATGTGCCCTTCAAGTCCGGAACGCTCCCGCAACTCTTCCATAGAACCGATGACCTCCAGCTCACCGCAGTCACCACATGTCCAGATAGGGAGCGGAATGCCCCAGTACCGCTGGCGGCTGATGCACCAGTCCCGGGCACCCGATATCCAGTCAGCGAACCTTGCAGAACCTGCCCATTCAGGATACCAGGATACTTTTTTCACTTCATTGAGCATCTCGGTTTTAATCTCTGATATCTTAAGGAACCACTGTTCAGTGGCAAGATAAATAATGGGTGTCTTGCATCGCCAGCAGTGTCCGTACCGGTGAGTGATGATGCCTTTTTTGAGCAGGTTTCCTCTCTCCTCCAGGTCATCCACTATCAGTTCATCGGCTTCTTTTACGTATTTGCCTTCATATTCCCCGGCATCTGCAGTGTACCTTCCGTCCGGACCAACAGGGCAATAGATGGGCAGGTCATTTTCGACGCCCAGCATAAAATCATCCAGGCCGTGACCAGGTGCAATATGGACACAACCAGTGTTCTCGGCCGTGACAAAATCCGCCATGAAAACATTATGTTCAAAACCGGCCTGGGCAGGTACTTTGTCGGAAAGTGGATTTTCATATGAAAGTGTTAACATATCCTCCCCGAGCATCCGGTCCAGCACCTCATAATCAGAATAACGTCCCTGTTTCAATACATTATCGACAAGTTCTGTGGCCATGTA
>JAMJFV010000362.1 GCA_023544495.1 ANME-2 cluster archaeon | reverse complement strand
CGGAATTTAAATATAATTTCATGGACATAAATACAAAATAATCTGCATTTAGTCGCAATATCTGCGTTCATCAGTGTTTATCTGCGGTTTAAAAAATATATAGAATATATATTTTAACAGCCATGGCGGCAATCCACCGACACAACATTTGGATATGACTTCTCTTAAGGCTACATTCAAAAAGTAAAACCCGCAATACGGTTAGTGACAGGTTGCCATACCCTATTTTCTGGGGTGTCTCTTCTAACTGTCAAAAGAGACTATAAAGGCAAGTCTTAACGGGTTGCCATACCCTATTTTCTGGGGTGTCTCTTCTAACATAAAAGATTTGAAACTCAAGAAGTATGGATTAGTTGCCATACCCTATTTTCTGGGGTGTCTCTTCTAACATAAAAGATTTGAAACTCAAGAAGTATGGGTTAGTTGCCATACCCTATTTTCTGGGGTGTCTCTTCTAACTATAGAATGCGGTGATACAATAGAAATTGAAATGTTGCCATACCCTATTTTCTGGGGTGTCTCTTCTAACAAAAATAGGAGTAATAAGAAATGAACATAAAAGAGTTGCCATACCCTATTTTCTGGGGTGTCTCTTCTAACACAGGCTCGACTTGATGAACTCGAAGCGAACCAAAAGTTGCCATACCCTATTTTCTGGGGTGTCTCTTCTAACAATATATCAATACTCAATTATGGGATGATGTATGTGTTGCCATACCCTATTTTCTGGGGTGTCTCTTCTAACATAAACCAGTAGTAGAAAAGCCAAACGAACAAAAGAGTTGCCATACCCTATTTTCTGGGGTGTCTCTTCTAACATAATACGTATCATACAACCGTTTATGAATGTGAGTTGCCATACCCTATTTTCTGGGGTGTCTCTTCTAACAATAATAGAAATGGGAAATATAGGCTCATGTGAGTTGCCATACCCTATTTTCTGGGGTGTCTCTTCTAACTTATGAGTGTGTCGA
>JAMJFV010000361.1 GCA_023544495.1 ANME-2 cluster archaeon | reverse complement strand
CTCTCCACCTTTTCCTCCTCGCCACCGATATATGGCACCACGTTCTCCAGAATGCTCATGCCATGAATGCCTTCATATCCGGCACCTGATATGGCCTGCATTGACGCGACCGTCAGATCCTCAAGCCCGAACTGCATCAGGGGTTTCAGGGTAATAGTGAACATAATGGTCGTACAGTTGGGATTGGTCACAATACAGCCATCCCAGCCACGGTTGTCACGCTGCACATCGATCAGGCCCAGGTGTTCCGGGTTGACCTCAGGTATCATCAGTGGTACGTCAGAATCCTTGCGAAAAGCTCCCGCATTACTGGCAACCACGCAGCCCGCCCTGGCAAAATCCTCTTCCACTGTTCTTGCATAATCCGAAGGCAGAGCAGAGAACACAAGGTCTGCATCGACCGCACCTACATCAACAGGCACAACTTCAACATCAGCTGCCGCCTCAGGCATAGGTGATTCAAGCCGCCAGTTGGCAGCATCACGGTATTTCTTCCCGGCCGAACGCCCGGATGCTGCAAGGGCAGTTATCTCAAACCAGGGGTGGTCTGCCAATGCTTCAACAAACCGCTGTCCTACTGCACCAGTGGCGCCCAGAACACCTACTTTGATAATTTTTACCATGACAAAACCAAAAAATAATAAAACAAATTATTCCTATTACAGGGAGATCGCACCGGTAGGACAGGCATTGACACACAATCCGCATTCCGTGCATTCATCATTTATAATAGCAATGTCTTCATCGTTCATAGAGATTGCTTCCTGGGGACATTCATCAACACAGGTTCCACACCCTACACACTCGTCAGCATCTACTTTTGCCACCATGGTTTTTTTCTCCCTGTAATAGGTAAATCGATCAATATATTCAAATTATCGTTCTTAATCCAGTGAAATTGCTTCGACTGGACACGCATCCACGCACATTCCACATTCAGTACACTCATCAGCATTGACTTTTGCGATGTCGTCACTATTTAATG
>JAMJFV010000360.1 GCA_023544495.1 ANME-2 cluster archaeon | reverse complement strand
ACTGCGAGTCACCGACCGACATCCATTAAAACAAGGATTGAAACCAGGGAACTTTGATATTGTTTGACGGATTTTTGAAAGTCACCGACCGACATCCATTAAAACAAGGATTGAAACCATAGCTTGTTAATCCGTATGGTCGGTGCTGGTACTGTCACCGACCGACATCCATTAAAACAAGGATTGAAACCCACTTTGAAGAAGGGGGATAAGTTGAGACATATCGTCACCGACCGACATCCATTAAAACAAGGATTGAAACCTCAAAAAGATATTGAGGAGAAATTATACTCATGAAGGTCACCGACCGACATCCATTAAAACAAGGATTGAAACTGATAATCCGTAGCAGGAACCACGCCGCCGCCTGGTCACCGACCGACATCCATTAAAACAAGGATTGAAACGAAAGGTGGAATAATGACGAAAGTTAGGCGCACCTGGTCACCGACCGACATCCATTAAAACAAGGATTGAAACCTACTCCCTGGCTGGAGTTCGTATTATTCCGTATAGTCACCGACCGACATCCATTAAAACAAGGATTGAAACACGATACCGCCGTGGGTTCCCGGCGTATAGTCTGTGTCACCGACCGACATCCATTAAAACAAGGATTGAAACTTATAGTACTGTTCAATGTGGTACGCGCAGTATGTGGTCACCGACCGACATCCATTAAAACAAGGATTGAAACTCACCTGACGTAATATAATTGGCTTTCGCCATGACCGTCACCGACCGACATCCATTAAAACAAGGATTGAAACACCAGTCCTGCGTTTTGCGAACCTATCACCGTTTGGTCACCGACCGACATCCATTAAAACAAGGATTGAAACTCGTGTTGTGGTGATATAATGGCATGGAAGGATATGGTCACCGACCGACATCCATTAAAACAAGGATTGAAACTATGTGGCAGCGAGATAGAAAAGCAGAGCGTCTTGGTCACCGACCGACATCCATTAAAACAAGGATTGAAAC
>JAMJFV010000035.1 GCA_023544495.1 ANME-2 cluster archaeon | reverse complement strand
GTTAATCCATCAGCGACAACAGCAACAACAGCTGCAAAACCGAACGCACAGGCAACACAGGTTAATCCATCAGCGACAGCAGCAACAACATATGCAAAACCGAACGCACAGGCAACACAGGTTAACCCATCAGCAACAACAGCCGCGGCAACAACTACGGTAAGACCCGAATCACCGGCAACATCCGGAATAAGTCTGGAATCATTAAAAGAAGTCCAGACACAACTGGACAGCCAGAAAAAGTTGATCGATGAACAGAATAAGGTAATTAAGAACCTTGAATCAACGATCAAAAAGATCGAATCAGATGATGTTGAAAAGTTAGTCAAACAAAACCAGGATTTGCTTACGCAACTTACTAAAAGAATATATGATGTAGAACAGAACAATCTTACAGAAGGGGAAGAAGGCATTTCAGATGAAGAACAAGCATTGATCAAGGCAGGAAAGTATCTTGAGAACCATTTGCAGAAGGTCAATGATGTTTATGATAAACTTGATAGTAAGATAACTGATATGCGAAAGTTCATGAACGAAGTTGATGAGAAAGAAAGCAGATTCGTAGAAATAGAGGACAAACTCAATAAAATCCAGCGCAAGGCTGAAAGCATCATCGAATCAGAACTGCTGAGTAAATCCAATGAAGCCATCAAGAACCTTGAAGATAGCAAGACAAGGATTAATGAAGAATCTGAGAAATTGTTAGAAGAGGTTGAAAAGAAGATGGAAGATTTCAAAAACGAAATCGAATCGTTCAAAGAGAGATCAAAGACCTCGATAAACGAGACCTCAGAGCTATTGAAAGTAACTGAGCACGAGGTTAAGAGAGCTATCGACGAAAAGATGGAATATGACCGGGAAAACATGAAGCGAGTGGATGAAGTTATCAGCCTTATGAACGAAACGGTCCACAAGATACTGGGCAAAGAAGAGGATCACGGATGACTCAATATGAAATGGATGTCTGGGATAATTCCCGAACATCCCAATTTGGCGTTATAATTTTATCTCATTCCTCTCAAATTCTATTTCGTCATTGTCCATAAGTAATCTCAGGTCTTCCAAACTGAGCTTACCCTTTTTCTGGAATTTATCTTTAGCATTCACCCGTTTTTCTTCTTGCTTTTTCTGGTCCTTAACAAGCTGTATCTCTTTCATCTGGTCCAGATATACATCCAGTTCATCCCGGGTCTGTGAAATGGAATTTTTCATGGCATCGATCTTCTCTTTAATGGGATTCGTGAACTCGTATATTTCAAGCAAACGCCTATGGAATTCGTCTGATTTTTTCCTGATCTCATCCATTTTATTATACATATCCAGCATATCTTCGTGATATGACTGGGACTCACTAGCCAGGTCATGGATCAAAGTATTGAATGTGTCGATCTCCTGATGGAATTTGCTCACTTTTCCATATATACCCCCCATCTCATTATGGATCGTATTTGCTTCCTGTATGGCTTTAAGCCGGTCTCCGAGTTCATTCAATCTCTTCATCAGTGATTGCTCATAATCCAGTGGTATATCTGCTGTAGATAACTTTTCCAGCTCGGTCCGGTATGCTTCTGAGAGGGATTCTAACCTGCCCCTTGCTATTTTGTTCAGGTCATCGCGAATCTTTTTCAATTCACTGATCTTATCGGTATAACCATCACTGTTACTCCTGATATCATCTCGTTGCTTTTTCAGTTCCGCGATCTTCGCATTGACCTCATCGCGCTTAGTCCTGAATTCAGTGGCGGATTCCTTTAGTTCCTTGACCTGCTGGTTCAGTTCATCACGCTTTGCCCTGAGCTCTTTTGCCCCCTTGTTATGCAGTTTCATCTCCTGGTAGAGATTCTTGATATCCTGTTCCTTGTGTTCCACCTGCTGCCTGAACACATTGATCTTGTTCTTCAATTCACCTTCAGACATAGCCGACACATCATTCATTTCTGTTCTCCCCCTGCCAGAGCCATTTCCCAGTACTCAAGAGCATCATTATGAAGTTCTATCCGGAGTTTCAGCCATCTCTGCCGTGATTCCATCTCTTCGAACTCATCCTTTATTGAAGACGATTCAGTTCTATGCTTTGAGGGAGCATCGACCATAGTATCCAGTTCTTTTCGTGCAGATTCAGCGATCTTGAGAATATCAAGAATTGATGCAAATTCTCTACGTTTCACATCATTAATTCCAGGCAAACCCCGCACCATTTCATTTATCAGCGCACGTATCCTGTTGATGCATTCGAACTCTTCATTGGAAGACATATTAGCATTCTGCAACCTGTTATCTATATCATTGATCTCATTTTCGAGATGAAGTATGTGTTCATTCGTATCTACATCATCCAACAGTTTTAGACGTAACTTTTTTGCCTGGTGATATAATTGATGACGTTTTTCTCTGAGCACGACAATTCGTGTCTCAAGTGCTTCCAGTTCATTAATGATACGCTGGTATTCTGTCCTCTTACTGTTTACTGTATCATCCAGCCTATCCAGTTCTTCAGTAAAATCCTGCAGGAATGTCATGTGTTTATTAATAACGATAGAATGCAATTCTGCATCGCTCAATATTGAAACATGATGATATTCTGCCTGGGCTTCTATCTCTGTCATATGTTTGATTTCTCCTGTGGAAATAATCAAATAATCCGGGTTAACAAATATATTTGTTTCTAAATGCCACCCTTAATGCCATTTTCACACACAGTACATCTGGGCGTGGGGTACACCATCAATATAAATCAGACACGAACTATCTATAGCCCCGCATTGTATGGCATTATCAATGCTGCGCTTGCCTACAATATTTGCGGTAGTGGCTTCCTGCAGTGCTGTCTGTACCTGTACAGCATCTGCCAGTTCACCCTTATAAAATTCTTCGTCGATTTCCAGCTTTAATCCATTGCTTTTCAGGGTCTTGCCGATGAGTTCCCTATCGCACACAGTTACCAGTAACGATTCATCTGTTTCGTATATCTTGATGTACATAGTCTATTGCACTTCTCATTCACTATTAAAGTTAATGGTATTCATGTAGTTTTCAAAAATCCATTACTTGGTTCAAAAATTGAACCTTCACGCTTGAGTCTTTTAATATATTCCTCAGCTTTATCCTCATCCATCCCAGCTTCTACTGCACGCTGTATCACTTCGTTCTTAGGTGCCTTTCCATCATGGTCCTGCTGCACTTCACGGATGATCTCCCTGAGAAGTTTTGCCTTGTCACGCTGGCTTTTTGCCATGCCCGTATTAATCATATCAGAATCCAGTTTTCCGGTTTCGGGGTCTGTCATTACCTGTTTGAGACTTTCGGTAACAATCCTGATTATACGGTTAACGTCAGAAGTTGTTACAGTATTGCTGAGCCTCATTCTGGCTGACCCCTCTGCCAGACGTACCAGGGCCTCAAGCTGCCTTGCAGTTACTGGAATTGGTGAATTTGTATCACTTCCCTGGCTCCTGAGATTCAGGTAAAAATCAATTATCATCTGACGTGAATCATCTTCCAGCACAGGGAAAATGTGTCGCTTCGAATAGGCAATATATTTGCGCAGCATCTCGGGTTTGATGGATGGCTGGATCACCTCCATAGCAGTCTCTATTTGCTCCAGCGTGACCTTGGAAGACTGTACATTCTGGTACTGGGCATCAATTTCACCTGCATAATGTCCCCTCAAAATATGTTCAGCAATATTTGTATCCCTCTGCGTGTTTGTTTCATCGGTTAGTATGAATATCAGGTCAAACCTTGATATCAGGGCAGGAGGCAGGTTGATCTGTTGAGCAATGCCTTCGTAACGGTCGAACCGACCGAATTTCGGGTTCGCCGCTCCCAGCAGGGCACATCTGCTTTTCAGGGTCGCCAGGATTCCGGCCTTTGCAATACTGATCGTTTGCTGTTCCATGGCTTCATGCAGGGCACTTCTGTCTTCCTTTGCCATCTTGTCCATCTCATCCACGGCAGCCATGCCTTTATCTGCCAATACCAGGGCACCGGCCTCAAGAGTCCAGCGTCCGTCTCCGAACTCGTCCTTTACAGCGGTTGCAGTAAGGCCGGCAGATGTAGTACCCTTACCTGATGTGTAAATACCCCTTGGTGATAATTTAATAGCATAACGCAACAGCTGTGACTTGGCAATACCGGGGTCACCCACCAGCAGCATGTGAATATCCCCTCTTATCCGTGACCCGTCTGGCAGGTGTTTTGGCACACCACTGAACAATTGCAGCGCCATGGCTTCCTTGATCTCATCATACCCAAAGATACTGGGGGCAATTGAGCCAATTATCCTGTCATACACATCAGGGGAACATCCCAGGTCCTCTATCACTTTTTCATCTTCCACGGTAATGTTTATCTCATCAAATTCGTGGTCTTCGCGTTCAATGGACTGACCGTCCAGTACAAGGTCAAAAAAGGTACTTTTTATCATGCCCTTTTCTCTCTGGTAGCTTCTCAGTATGCCTGATATGGTCACCCGGTCACCCGGAGCCACCTGGCCCACAAGATCATCCTCAATATCAACATCCAGGGTCTGGGGCTGTTCCCCGCCTCTAAGGTCTTCCGGAGATTCCTGTATCCTGAGTTTCTGGGCATCAATGAACGCAGATTCTTTAATGAGCAACTTGAATGGACCCTGCCTGCCACACTGTTCATTGTCACAGTCGAATGGTGTCGAGAACTTGGAACCACTCTGGGGCAATTCAGTAATATGCCCGCATTTCTGGCATTCAAAAGCTGCCATGACAAGTTTTGGCCTTACTTCAGTGGCTTTCCTGATAATGCCGGAAACACTAATTAATTTTGAAATATTATCGCTTCTGAGCTGCCTTATCTCTACATCTGCGGGAAGATTTACGATCCTGACATGGGTATCAGTCAGTGTCACATCCATAGGCAGGTCAATATTGTTCAGCGCCATGTTGGCATGCCGCAGTACACTATCAGGAGTTTCCAGCAATTCACTGGCAAGCTCAATGCTGTATTTTTCTATATCCGGATATTCTATGATCAGGCTTTTACGTTCAGGATATTCTCCTGCCAGAGAAAGCAGTTGCTCAAAATAATAACGCTTTATGAATTCTTCCCAGGTAATTTCTGATGAATTATCTGCCATTTCCAAAACCCTAGGTTAAGTCGAACGTACATATGAATGTTGTGGTAAAGAGCAGACCGAAAGTATTTATTGTTACTGGTTTTCTGGAGTTGAAACAAAGGGGGGTTAATATCCATGATGGAATATTTATATCACCCATTTTATTCGTGGGTATACGAAATAACTTTATACAATAAGTGTATAATAGGGTAGATGATACAAGCGAGATTTTCATATTTTAATACACTCCCACCCTTAATCTCGTTTGTATCCCACCTATACTTTTTACTTTACCTACTGCTAATCCAATACAGATTTTTTAGTGCATTTGTTTCTCTTTAACAAGGAAAACTTGATAAAGTATGAAAAAGGATAACTATATACTGAATTGCATTTGGACAATATTACTGCAAAAACATTTGTCAATATGAGGGATATATATGAACGATAAGGATGAAGAGACGTTAAAGACAATAGAAGATATGCCTGAAACGTCTGAATCTGGAATGGAACCATTTACATCAGGTGAGAAGACCTCAGAACCTGAAGATGAAGTTACACTGGAAGAAGAGTCCCCTGAACCTGTTCCGGTACAAAAACCCGAACAAAAACAAGAGTCTGAACCAAAAACCAAACCGAGTTTAATTCCAAAGCTTAAACCTAAACCAGAGCCTTCCCCACCAAAAGAAGTGCAAAAGGAAGTGGTGATCATTAGAGAAGTGGAGAAAAAACAATCGAATCGATTCATGAAAAAAATTAAACGGTATTTTCTTGCAATTATTTTAATAATTGCACTGGTCATTGCAGGCAGTTTATATGCGTGGACCAATGGTATGGAGGATCTCAGGGATGACACCGATTACCTCATAGTAGTAGTATATAAGGATGTGCCAAAAGCAGCCAGTGTTTACCACAAGGATATGCGACAGTCCGAGATCATTGAAATAACTGAACTTGGCGCATTATCGAATCGGAAAGCGTTCTTTGAAAAAGCAGAGAATGATTATGGTAAACTGGACCGAATGATAATCATTGATGTGGACACGTTAAAGGCCCTGTCTACTGACAGTTACATACTATACGAAACAGGCAATGAAATTTACGTGGATGACATGTATAAGTGGATCGTACAATCTGAGTATCCCCCGTCACATATAATCAAAGATGATAATCCATCTACTGTTGCAGCCAAGATACTCAAAGCCTGGATTGATCATTACAGCGATCAACTTCTTGGTGGATATGGTGGCTATACAGTGAGAGTGATACTGAATGCATATCGTGCAAACGATATCCTTATATATCCAGGAAATTCTGCATTGACCATACTCAAATATGTAGCAGTTGAAAAATTAGTATTCCCGGTATGAATAATCGGTATTGTACAGATGGTAATTTAATAGGACAAACACAATTACCATCTGTTCTCTTTTAATTCCCTGCGTTTCTTCTCCAGAAAAGAGAACACAGGTCCATGTGGGGAACCATTTACCAACATCTCGATACCAGTGCGTGCCACGAGTATCTGGTCCAGATGCCCGAGAATGCTGACGGTCTTACCCATTACGGAAATTTTGCAGCCTGTCAGGTTCTCAAATATCTCCCTCGATTTACCACCTTTACCAATAATGCGCCCTTTAATACGTTTCAGTTCTTTGGGCGTGCTTGCTATGTGACTCAGATCCATAATATCAACAGTAAGCATGTCATCGTCAAAAAGGCGGAGCACTTTATCAGGACTAAAACCTCTCCCTATTGATTTGATAACCTCGGCAGCCTTCATTGCCATTAACGGGTCACGCGGGTCAGTAATCTCAATGCTGCCGGTCTGGCTATCAATAGTTAAACTGGCAGTGGATTTTTCCTCAATAAGCGCTTTTGTTTTTCCATCAGGTCCGATAATTACAGCGACCCTATCCATGGGTACTTTTACATACGTGGTCATTTTATTCTCTAACATAACTGCCCCCTAATATAATTAATAGCACATAGTACTAATGGTCTATTCTGGACTTTATGATCTTTTCCAGGGTACGTTCCACATCCATTTCAAGCCCGTACCTGGAAAAAAAGTGTGCAATGTTGGTGATATCGCGCAAAAGGAAATCCCTGGCATTGAGATGGTCAGGTGTTACAGACTGGCCCATGTCAATGAAGACCGGGGTCAAGGATTCGGGCTCAAGCAGGATATTATATTCACTGAGGTCGGCGTGGACCAGTTCTGCATCCCGAAACAACCGAAGCATGAAATCGTTAACTTCCAGGCAGATACGAGCCGCCTGTTTTTTCGTCAGGTCAAATTCACGAAGCTGAGGATAAGGAATATTATCGGTTCCCTTGAACTCCATAATGAGGATGTTGCGTTCCGTAATAATAGGTTTTGGCACATTCAGGCCACACTCAATGGCCCTGCTCAGGTTACGAAATTCTTTTCTGGTCCAGGCCAGAACTATATCCTTTTTAGTATGCCTTATGTTCCTGAACCTGACATCACCGATCAGGTAATCCTGCATGGCTTTGAAATTGCTGTTATTGATGCGATATATCTTAATTGCCAGTTCCTGTTCTTCATCGTCCTGCACTCTGATCGCATGAAAAATATTCGCTTCTTTTCCCGTACTTATGGTACCCCCCAACGCATCCAGATAACCTTTGGATGAAAGCTTATACAATGACATCAGCGTAGATGTATCGAAAACCTCATCTTTAAGTTTTAAATCTTCGGAATCTTTTATCCGCGTTCGAAAATCATCTATTTTCCTATCAATTTTATAAACTTTTTTAGAAATAGCAGTGTCAGAGTCCTTCATATTGGATTATCCTTTCAGATATCCCCGTCTTTCCAGCCAGTCAGCCTGTGGACCGGTATATCTCCACTTCACATCTGCTTTTTCATTCTGAAATTCCCACGGTACTACAATGATAATATCGCCAGGTCTTATCCATGTTCGTTTCTTCATCTTGCCAGGTATCCTTCCCAGCCGCACGACCCCGTCCATGCACCGTACACGTACCTTATTTGCCCCTAACATGCTCTCTACTGTCCCCAAAATCTCTCCTTCCTGTTTCCTGGGAATCCTGACTCTAACGACCTCATCTTGTGCTGGTTGATTTTTCTTATAAATACTCAGTATAACACCTCTAATCCGAATACGAAAAACCACTGAATTCACGATTTTCTCAACGTGGTTTTTTTAATTGTAAGGATATAGTTGATTATACATGCTCATTTCTATATAAAACTAATTAAAAATGGGAAGCGACTTTTATCATATGAACCATAGTAACGCAGTTCCCTGAAATTTTATCGGTCTTTATTAAATCGTAGCAGTGTATGGTGATTGGTCAAGCACTTTGATGCCATTATCAGATATGTTCAGTACACGGATCTCATTTATCGTACCTGAACCACGGAACTTGGCCACGTAAATTGAACGCTGAAGGTTGTTTCCTGAAACGACCCTTCCCAAACGGGTAACCGAATCTGCACCATATTCCACTATTGACTCCACTTCGAATGTTGTACCAACCGTGATCAGGGATGTTATATCAAATGTCCTGAGCTCGCCGAACAGGTCATCCACCAGCGTTTTTAGCTTGTAATGTGAATCTATTGCCAGTAAAAGTGCTTCAATAGAATCAATAAATATCCTGTCAGGCCTGACCTCTTCAACTTTGCGGGACAAAAGTTTCTTAAAACTTTTTATCAGTTCGGCCGGTGCCATATCAACAGTTTTTTGTAATCGCAATCCCGGATCAGTTATATCAACGAAAATGATCGAACCTGATTTTTCGAGTTCCCATAAATCCCAGCCAAACGAAGAGTTCATTTCTCGTTTTAACGATTCTGATGACTCTGAAGTGACAATGCATAAACATTTTTCGCCTTTCTTCGCACCTTCATACAGGAACTGAGCGCCAAATACTGTTTTACCAGTACCGGATTCTCCTGATATGATATTTACGGTGCCTTTGAAATAACCACCCTTTATCATCTCGTCATAGCCCTGAATGCCTGAAGGAACTCTTACCATTGTCTTCTTTTCGGATGTCATGACAAAACCCTATTATTATTTGTATGTGACGTTTTATTTAACTTTTCATATAAACAGATATTCTTTGAAGTTTATTATACTATATGAGCTTTTTCAAATCTTCAATGTACGCATACGGATTACGGCTTCTTTGATGCGCTCCACAGATCTGGTCAGGGCGAAACGCACATAGCCTTCACCGTAATCACCAAAGCCCACTCCTGGCGTGGCCACGATGCCTACCTCCTCAAGCAGTTTTTTTGCGAATCCCATGGAATCATGTCCTTCAGGTACAGGGGCCCACACATAGAATGTGGCTTTAGGAGGCTGGAAATCAATGCCCAGTTCCTTGAGCCCTACCATCAGGGCATCCCGACGCTGAGTGTATATCGTGTTCATATCACGGATAAAGTGCTGTGGTCCAAGCATGGCCTCGATACCTGCTTCCTGCACGGCCTCAAAGGCGCCTGAATCTACATTGGTCTTAACCTTACCCAGGCCATCCAGGATCTCTGCATTCCCGACAGCAAATCCAATTCTCCAGCCTGTCATATTATAGGTCTTTGAAAGGGAATGCAACTCAATACCCACATCCATGGCACCATCGACCTTCAGAAAACTGGGTGCTTTATAACCGTCAAATGTCATTTCACTATAAGCATTATCGTGTATAATGATGACATCATTCTCTTTTGCAAATTCCACCACTTCTTCATAAAAACTTTCAGGTGCAACGGCAGATGTGGGATTGTTGGGATAATTCAGGAACATAAGTTTTGCCTGTTTTGCAACGTCCACGGGAATTGCTTCAAGGTCCGGTAGAAAACCATTTTCTTCCAGCAGTGGCATGATATGTGGCTTGCCGTCCGCGAACAGCGTGCCTATCTTATAGACCGGATAAGCGGGATCTGGTATGAGGGCCACATCGCCAGGATTCAAAAATGCCAGGGGGATGTGGGCGATACCTTCTTTTGAGCCGATAAGTGCCAGCACCTGGGAGACAGGGTCCAGTTCAACACCCAGATGTTCCCTGTACCACTTTGCTGCGGCTTGCCTGAAGGACAGCATGCCAATATAAGAAGGGTACTTTTGCCTGTCAGGATTTTTGGCAGAACTGCAAAGAGCCTCGACAATATTATCAGGCGTGGGCAAATCGGGGTCGCCAACACCAAGGTCGATTACATCTACGCCTTTTTCACAGACCCTGGATTTTGCTTTATCTATTGCTGCGAAAAGATATGGGGGCAGGTTATTGATTCTATCCGAGTACATTGGTATCACCTTTTATATTAGTAAAAACTAGATTGCTAATGTCGGATTGCAAAATGTCTTTATACCTATTTAAACTTTTAAGATGCACTGTGTATGAAAATCTCTGAAATTAACATTCCCCGTACAGTATCGTCATTCTATATCGGTTCAGGTATAACCGAACTCTATCCTCCCCAGGTTGCTGCCATCGAATCCGGACTGCTGGACGGGAAAAACATCCTGGCTGCCGTACCCACAGCTTCGGGTAAGACCATGCTGGCAGAGCTGACAATGCTGAGCTCGGTCATGAAAGGGGGTAAGTGCCTGTATATCGTGCCCCTGAGAGCTCTGGCATCTGAGAAATATGAACGGTTCCGGGAATTCTATGACCTGGGTGTGGAGGCAGGAATATCATCAGGTGACCTGGATTCCAGGGATGAATGGCTGGGAAAAAAAGATATCATCGTGGCAACCTCCGAGAAGACCGATTCACTGATACGCAACGGTGCGTCCTGGATAAAAGAAATCTCAGTAATTGTGGTTGACGAGATACACCTGCTGGATTCTGTTGACCGGGGGCCCACGCTTGAAGTGACACTGGCAAGACTTATGCAGATGAACCCGAACGCCCAGGTCATAGGATTGTCGGCCACGGTGGGCAATTCAAAGGATATGGCTGAGTGGCTGGATGCAGAGCTGGTGGAAAGTGACTGGCGTCCGGTCGACCTGCGGGAAGGAGTATTCTTCGGTAGTGCCATCAATTTCATACAGGGCCAGCGTGCTGTTGAGTCACAGTACGGGGACGAGTTAGTGGACCTGGTGGCAGATACCTTGCGGGAAGGGGGCCAGTGTCTTGTTTTCGAAAGCAGCCGCCGAAATGCTGAAGCAAGTGCCAGGCGGTTGGGGCAGGTGCTGGCAAAAATACATGATGCTAAAACCCTTTCTGAACTTAATGAACTGGCTGAGAGTATATCAGGCACCGGCGAAACCGAGACCGCATTACGACTGACCAGGTGCGTCAGGGGTGGGGCGGCATTCCATCATGCAGGGCTGACATCTGAGCAGAGGAAGCTTGTTGAGGCGGGTTTCAGGAACAATTTGATCAAAGTCTTATCCAGTACTCCCACCCTTGCGGCCGGACTGAACCTGCCTGCGAGGCGGGTGATAATACGAGGATACAGACGGTATGACCCCAACTACGGAATGATACCGATACCTGTGCTGGAATACAAGCAGATGGCAGGACGGGCAGGAAGACCACAGCTGGACCCATATGGGGAATCCGTATTGATAGCAAGGTCATTTGACGAACTGCAGATGCTTAAGGAACAGTATGTCCTCAATGACGCAGAGGAGATATGGTCAAAACTGGGCTCAGAAAATGCCCTGCGCACCCATATACTCTCGGCTGTTTCCACCAGGCTTGCAGGCAGCAGAGACGAACTTATGGATTTCCTGGGCCTCACGTTCTATGCCCACCAGCAGGAGACCTGGAAACTTGCCGCAGTGGTGGATGAGGTAATAGGTTTTCTTGGTGAGAACAGGATGTTGCTGGATAATGAGGGGCTGTTCCCTACTGAACTGGGAGAACTGGTCTCGAAACTGTATATCGATCCTCTATCTGCAAGCATCATGGTTGACGGGCTCGGACGCCTTGCTGCTGTCAGGACCACTGACCTTACCGTGCTGCACCTTATATCCAGCACACCTGATATGCATTCACTTTTCCTCAGGTCAAAGGATTATAGATGGTTGAACGATATTGTGTCAGAACACTGTGATGAGTTCGTGCAACTGGCAGGGCAGGAGAGCAGGGACTTTGAATGGTTCCTGTCAGATGTGAAAACTGCGCTGGTATTGCGGGACTGGATATCCGAAACAGGGGAGGATGACATCACATCGAGGTTCAATATCGGTCCCGGTGATATCAGAGCACAGGCCGATACTGCCCGGTGGCTGATGCATTCCCTGGCACGCATAGCTGGTTACCTTGGCAGTGAATATGCCGGGCTTGCGCAGGAACTGGCAGAGCGCATTTCATATGGTGCTGCAAAGGAACTGCTCCCCATAATCAAGCTCCGGGATATCGGGCGCGTGCGGGCAAGGAAACTGTTCAATGCGGGATATCATGACCTGGATGCAATTCGCAATGCAGGATTTGATAACCTGGAAAAAATACTGGGTCCGAAGATTGCCAAAAATACGCTCAGGCAGCTTGGGATCCATGTGGAACATGAGGAGGAGACTGTGGACGAACAGGCAGAAAAGAGTACAGGACAGCAGAATATACTCCATTTTCACTAGGCCTTTGGGATATCACAATTCATGGTAGAATACCACAAAGAATGTAAAAGAGATAAGTTTTTAACATATTATGAGTATTTTACGTCTCTTATATATATGCTGATTTATTCCACGATACTTTTAGGTGACATATTTGCACATAATAATCATAGGTGCCGGTGATGTTGGTTATCATCTTGCGAAAGCACTGTATCATGACCATGAAGTAGTTATCATTGAAAAGGAAGATGATGCCATACAGCAGGCACAGGACCTTGATGTACAGGTTATCCAGGGTAATGGTGCCAATGTAAATGTATTAAAAAAAGCAAAGATTCAAAGATCGGACCTGGTAGTAGCGGTGACCGGTCACGACGAACTCAATATCGTGGCATGCATGGCTGCCAAACAACTGACCAAAAATGGCATCAAGACCATTGCTATGGTAAGTAATCCTGATTATATCGATGAACCCGTGACAATGCGTGAAAATGTCGGAATGAACATCATGATATGTCCCGAACTTTCCCTGGCCTATGAAATGTACCAGATATTGTCAGTGCCATCAGCTGTTGATGTACAGGACTTTGTCAGCGGACTTGTCAAGATGATCGAGTTCAAAGTGGAAAACGGGAACGTGCTCGTGGATAAGGCACTAAAAGATATTGAATTTCCCCAGTGCACCATGATATCAGCAATTTTCAGGGATACTGATGTTATCATTCCGGACGGTAACGATATCATCTTCTCTGGTGACAGGGTGGTGGTAATTGGCAGGGAAGAAGCCATCCAGGAGATAAGGAAATGGTTCGAGGTCAGTAACCAGAGCAATAAGGTCCTGGTAGTGGGGGGCGGTACTGTTGGTTTTTATCTGATCGAACTCTTGCGGAAAAAGAACTTTAATATTACGCTGGTGGAGAAAGACCTGAAGCGATGTGAGATGATCGCTGAATCACTTCCCAATATCACGGTCATTAACGGTGACGGTACTAACATGAATATTCTTAGCGAAGTAAATATTTCGGGTATGGATGCAGTGGTATCAGTTACGAATAGCGATGAAAAGAATTTGCTGTGCTCCCTGCTTGCCAGACAGCTGGGAGCGAAAAAAGTAATGGCTCGCGTGGAAAGGACAGAATATACCCAGTTGTTCGAGATGGTAGGTGTGGATGTGGCAATGAGTTCCAGGGAGGCAACAATCAATGAAGTGCTCAAGACCACACTGCTCAAAATGGGTATACAATCCATAACCTCAATTGAAGGTGAAATAGCAGAAATACTTGAACTGACTGCCAGAGAAGGTTCGAAGATCGTTAAGGCACCATTGAAAAATATCAAATTCCCCAAGGGTGCTATTGTAAGCACAGTGGTACACGGGGATACCATTATTGTTCCTGATGGTGATACACATATTCATCCGGGGGATATGGTAATCGTCTTCACACGATTGGAAATGGTTTCTAAAGTTGAAGCATTATTCAAGTAGGACATATTTGAAATCAACACGTCCGGACTGCACAAATATCAAATTTGACAGAAATATATTTATTCAAGCAAAAGAACCTTATAAACTATAGTACTGGCAATATCCATTTCCATATCCAGTTAGTAGACTTCATTCTGAAAAATAAACGGTGATTAATAATGACTGAAAGATTCGAACACTCAACATACCTGGTCCGCCGGAAAATACTGAAACTCTTCGGTGCAGCATTTCATATCTATGACTCTGCCGGGAATGTTGTTTTTTATTCAAAGTTGAAAGCCTTCAAAATGAAGGAAGATATTCGCGTGTATACTGGAGAAGATATGCAGGAAGAGGTTCTGGTAATACAGGCCAGGAAGATCCTGGATTTTTCGGCAGCATACGATGTGGTTGACCCCACGGCAAATGAAAAAGTAGGTGTATTGAAGCGAAAAGGTTTCAAATCCATAATGAAAGATGAGTGGATCTTCATGGATGCCAGTGACCAGGAGATCGGCCTCATAAAGGAAGACAGCACATTCTATGCCCTGTTCAGGCGGTTTATAACCAGCATCATACCCCAGACATATCATGGATATATCGGGGATACTATGGTGTGTATATTCAAGCAGAATTTCAATCCTTTTGTTATGAAGATCAACCTGGATTTTTCCCCTGACACCAACAACCTGCTCGACAGAAGACTTGGTATTGCCGCTGCGGTGCTGCTGACCGCTATCGAGGGGAAACAGTAGGTTTCCATCTCCACAATCAAAACATTAAAATACAAAGCCAGACATGAGAAAAGTCGTTGCAAGCACCATGCAGCAACGAATTTTATTAAGGGCCCATAGCATAGCCAGGTGGTGCGCACGGCTGATAACCGTGAGGTCCGGCGTTCGAATCGCCGTGGGCCCACCTAATCCCACGTTCGTATCTCTGGGGTGAAGCAGATCAGACACTTCGAAGCGATGTATGATGATATAACCAAAATGGGACTGGACGAAAATCCCCTCCTCTGGATGTGGGTACAAAACCAAAGAAGCGGGGA
>JAMJFV010000359.1 GCA_023544495.1 ANME-2 cluster archaeon | reverse complement strand
CTATTGGCCGATCTGAGACCTCCTGGTTTCAATCCCTCCAAGGTCTGATTTTAACGGGAGTAGTCCTGGGCAATTTGATACAGGCAAGATTGTTTCAATCCCTCCAAGGTCTGATTTTAACTATACTTTGCCCTATTGGCCGATCTGAGACCTCCTGGTTTCAATCCCTCCAAGGTCTGATTTTAACTCGTACCTGGTACTGGTTTTAAGGAATATATTTCAGGGTTTCAATCCCTCCAAGGTCTGATTTTAACGCTGAAATTAGGAGCTGACGCAAAACATGTTCAGCAGTTTCAATCCCTCCAAGGTCTGATTTTAACACTGCGATAAAACTATACGTTTTGAGATAATAACTCAGTTTCAATCCCTCCAAGGTCTGATTTTAACTCTGATCTGATAGTTCCCTCGACCAATTCGCAACCTTTGTTTCAATCCCTCCAAGGTCTGATTTTAACATCCGTAGCAGGAACCACACCGCCGCCCGCCCTTAAGTTTCAATCCCTCCAAGGTCTGATTTTAACGGAAGCGCAAGGCGTTAAGCTCCTCATTCATGATGAGTTTCAATCCCTCCAAGGTCTGATTTTAACTTCAGAGGTAGAGGTGTACATAGGGGATGAGTACGTGTTTCAATCCCTCCAAGGTCTGATTTTAACTTTGAGACTCTATTTTTACACTTTGCGACTCTCTCATTGTTTCAATCCCTCCAAGGTCTGATTTTAACAAACGTACACAGTTACGGCAACTGGTGCAGGGCAAGTTTCAATCCCTCCAAGGTCTGATTTTAACATTTGTCCTCATTTTATCACGTCACTATTGTATACCTGTTTCAATCCCTCCAAGGTCTGATTTTAACCTAATGCATATGGAATTAAGGGGTCAACTATAAACAGTTTCAATCCCTCCAAGGTCTGATTTTAACTCGGCCACTTTCAGCTATCTTTTCTGTAATGGTACCAGTTTCAATCCCTCCAAGGTCTGATTTTAACGTTCTACTCCTACTTCAGGTCAGACCCTGCTTGAAAGTTTCAATCC
>JAMJFV010000358.1 GCA_023544495.1 ANME-2 cluster archaeon | reverse complement strand
GAAAAGGGTAACTCGAATAATATCAAAATATTAGTTGTGTTTTTTCTCTATCTGAGTATGATGCTTGCTATTGTTATTGCTGCAGGGATCACAGGATTCAGGTAGTTACATTAATACGAAGCGTACGTCCCACTCTTCAGTATTCACATAAATCTCATCGCTCTGTGGTTCTACTATCTGTACTTCTTCAGTTGTGTCAATGGCCATGTTGAAGGCATGATATGTTCCGGAGGGATTGTATCCCCATGCTATGCCAAATGCAAGATCTGGATCCCATCTTGTGACATCACCCATTAGGATGAACGAGAAATCATCACAATCATTGCTAGTGGTGATATACTTTCGTTCACTGCCAGAGTTACGTTCCAGGAACTTCTGTATGTGACCAATATCCACAAGTTTGTATGAAGGGTCAGATAGCTTGATATCTGCACCGTGGAACGTGCTGGTTAGTTGTTCTTTCAGTACCTCCCTGTCAATCCTTATGGCCGGTGTTTGCTGAGGGACAGGGAATAGAATGTTAAGTATTTCAGAGATCATAATTAACCTATCAAACTTGCATTGTCCAGCCTCATGCGATTGTTGAAGCTTTCCAGGATATCGTATGAACTTTCGAATATCTTTCCAACATCTGCTGTGGTCCGGTTCTGTTTTGTGTTATGGCTGACCCTGACCACGCGGAGATCTTCATCTATGGTTGCACCGTTCAGGTATATTCCTGGAACCTTGCAGTATAGTAGATCCCCAGGTGTGAGGTCAGGACTCAGTTGCAAAAAAACCTGACCCGCCCGGATAGGTGTTTTGAACTCAGTATCTATGGCAGATGCCAATGCACTACATAAGGAGTCAGAACCCAGTGACAGATCAGTGTCAATATGGTCCCGGGTGTTGTACGTATCCTGGGAAGTAGTGTTTGTAGATGTTCCTACCTTCTGGGGCGAACCGGATTCACCGAATATGGTCACATCATTGACAAGTTTATCAATTGAATCCTGGAACCAGGAAGATCGATAACGATCGGTACCCTGAATGGCCTTGACCTTTGAGTTAGCAAT
>JAMJFV010000357.1 GCA_023544495.1 ANME-2 cluster archaeon | reverse complement strand
TAGGCACCTTACATGGCTCTATTGGAGCTCAGCAGTTGGATTATTACCTTGATGAATACACCTTCCGTTTTAACAGAAGGACTTCACGATATAGGGGGATGTTGTTCTATCGGCTTATAGAACAAGCCGTATCAACAGACCCTAATCCATACAAATCTATGATTGGTGGAGGTAAGTGTTAATAGAACGGGAGTTAAGTGGATACCCCCTTTTATTATAAATTTAATTATAATTTATTATATCATATAAATATTTGTTTTTAAGGTGGGTACTGCCGAAACATCATTTAAAAATCTGAAAATCTGACTGTTCAAAAAAACCTTGAAATTCCAAAACCTTATATATCGATAGTGCGAAATTGATATTAAGGGAGAACTCAATAGAAAAAATAATGTAATAAGCCTATATATAAATATGGGTTATTGCGCAATAAAACTAAACGTTGAAAGGGGTGAGTTATTACGAGCTATGTATGCATCTTCCTTGTCGGTAATCGATGTACTGCCAGTGTGAGCCATTATTTTCCCGATTCCAGGCATATTGAGAAGTATTGCCATAGTCTTGAATGTCAAAAATGCCCTATTATGGTGACGTATGTAACCCGGACCGGCGTATTTTCCGAGGGATGGTAGAGTGTTAACGGTTCAGTCGAGATCTTCCAGTTTTAGTTTCAATTCCCTGATACGGTCCCTCAGGGAGGCAGCATCCTCGAACTCAAGCTGTTTAGCTGCCTTTTGCATACGGGCTTCCAGGTCGATCATGAGATCCAGTATCTCTTCCTGGGACAAATCATCAAAGAGTTGAGTGCCAATTTCTTCGTATTTAGGTACTATGTCCTTTCTAATGGACTTGGTTATCGACCGGGGTGTGATATTGTGCTGCCGGTTATATTCCTGCTGGATGAGACGCCGCCGGTTTGTCTCATCTATCGCTCTTTTGATTGAACCGGTGATCGTATCTGCATACATGACCACCCTGCCATCCACGTTGCGGCTGGCCCGCCCGATGGTCTGGATGAGCGAGCGCTCAGACCTCAGAAACCCTTCTTTATCCGCGTCAAGAA
>JAMJFV010000356.1 GCA_023544495.1 ANME-2 cluster archaeon | reverse complement strand
GGCAGTGCTTATGGGATGATCGAATCCGAGAAGCATTTAATTCGAGAGAGTGTGAACTTAGGTCCGGGTGAAGATGATGCAGATAAAATAAATGTAACTCCTGTGAAGGTTATATCAGGTACATCATTGTTTAGGACAATAAAGGATATCGAATCCAAAGAGGACCTTGATGCGTACCTTGAGAAATTAAGGGCTGTCATGCAAAGGCATCTGGATGATAATAATAAGATCAAGGTGCTGTAAGTATGGTTTTGGGTCTGGATAAAAAGAAGATTGCACAGTTCTCTGATATTCTCAGGGATAAACTTTCAGTGGAAACAAAGGCGAAGGCAGCTTATTATGGCATCCTTCCTGACAGTATCCTGAGTGTTGATAAAGAGTTTGAGGATTCCATTGTCATCGGTGGAAAGGTCTTCAATAGAAATATTAAGCACAAGAGGGAGCAACTTGTAAGGGAGATCAAAGAGAAAGGCTACGTACAGGTGATGGATGAGGTCACATACACCTGGTTTAACCGTTTTATGGCGCTAAAGTTCATGGAAGTGAACGGCTACCTCCCTCAGAATGTGAAGGTGTTTTCATCGGTTGAGTCTGGCAGGCAGGAGCCTGATATTCTTTCAAAGTCGCTGAAACTGGATTTTTTGAAGATTGATCGGAATACTGTTATTGACCTGAAGTCAGCGGGAAAGGATGAGGAGCTGTATAAGTATCTGATACTGGGTATGTGTAATTATCTGAATAAGATTATGCCGTTTTTGTTTGAGAATATTGAAGACCATACTGAGCTTTTGTTCCCTGATAAGTTGCTGCATACTGATTCTATTTTGCGGGACTTAAACGGCATCATTGAAGGGGAGGACTGGAAGGAAGTTGAGCTGATCGGCTGGATATACCAGGATTATATCAATCCAAGGAAGGACAGGGTTTTTGCTGACCTTAAGAAGAACATCAAGATAAGCAAGGAGAATATTCCGGCAGCCACACAGCTTTTCACACCTCACTGGATTGTCCGCTACCTGGTGGAGAACTCCCTGGGCCGCTTGTGGATGCTCAACCGCCCTCACTCCCGGTTGTTCGAGCACATGAACTATTACATTAAACCTGAGCAAC
>JAMJFV010000355.1 GCA_023544495.1 ANME-2 cluster archaeon | reverse complement strand
TAAAAAAGCTGTAATTCCCGCTGCAGGTCTTGGGACCCGGTTCCTGCCGGTCACAAAGTCCATGCCAAAAGAAATGCTTCCGATAATCGATAAGCCGGTGATACATTATGTTGTGGAGGAGGCTATTGCATCGGGTATAGATGACATTATATTTGTCACGGGAAGGAGCAAGCGTTCCATTGAGGATTATTTCGATGGCTCTCCTGAGCTGGAGATGCATCTTAAGGAGAAGCATAAGGATGAGCTTTTGAAAATGGTGGAAGATATATCATCAATGGTGGACATTCACTACATCAGGCAGAAAGAACCACGAGGTCTCGGGGATGCCATCATGACTGCCCAGAAGCATATTAGCGGAGATCCTTTCGCGGTCCTTCTTGGTGACGATATCATTGTCAACCATACTCCATGTATCCGTCAGCTTATCGAGGTGTTCCAGAAATACAGGTGTTCTACCATTGCAGTTGAAGAAGTCCCAATGGAGAAGGTCAGCAGTTATGGTATCATAAAGGGTAAGCCACTGGAAGATTCACTGTGTATTCTCGAGGACATTGTGGAAAAGCCTTCCATCGAAGAAGCGCCATCGAACATCGGTGCCATAGGCAGGTATGTGTTCACTCCTGAGATATTCGATTGCATCAGGGATGCAGGAGCAGGTGTTGGCGGTGAGATCCAGCTCACGGATGGTATTCGTATGCTCAATGAAACGCAGAAGGTCTATGCACACAAATTCGCAGGGCGAAGATATGATACCGGGGACAAACTGGGATATGTGCAGGCAGTAATTGATTTTGCACTTTGTAGTGAAGATTTCGGTCCTCAGGTAAGGGACTACCTGAAGACAATTCCGGACCTGTGATCGTTCCGTTGTTTCGGTCACACAATTCTTTTATTTTCCGCTACTTACAAATATTATCATGTAAAACCTACATCACAGGTGACAACATTGGAAAGTAAGATCAAAGGAAAGGCATGGATTTTTGGCGATGATATTGATACGGATGTTATCATTCCGGGGAAATATCTCAGGACCACTGATATGCAGGTATTTGCTGATCATGCAATGGAAGGCATTGACCCTGATTTCTCTAAAAAGGTCGAGAAGGGAGACGTTGTGGTCGGCGGGAACAACTTTGGCTGTGGTTCCTCAAG
>JAMJFV010000354.1 GCA_023544495.1 ANME-2 cluster archaeon | reverse complement strand
AATATACAAGCTCTGGAGGCCTGCTCCTCTGTTCCGTGCACACAGGCTTGAAAAACTGCTTGACACTCCTGCAAAGATCTACTACAAATATGAAGGAGTAAGCCCTGCTGGCAGTCACAAACCAAATACTTCTGTAGCACAGGTCTACTACAATATGAAGGAAGGCACTGAGAGGATAACCACTGAGACCGGAGCCGGTCAGTGGGGCAGTGCACTTTCACTTAGCTGTAATTTCTTTGATATTGAATGTAAGGTCTATATGGTACGTTCAAGCTTTGAGCAGAAACCATACAGGAAGTCACTGATCAATCTCTGGGGCGCAAATGTAGTACCTTCACCAAGTCCTGATACTGAGTTCGGACGTCACATGCTTGAGAAATATCCTGACACAACAGGCAGTCTTGGTATCGCTATCGGGGAAGCTGTAGAGGATGCTGTGAAGCATGATAATACCAAATATGCTCTTGGCAGTGTGCTCAACCACGTCATGTTACATCAGACAGTTATAGGTATTGAAGCCCAGAAGCAGCTTGATAAGGTCGAGGAATATCCTGACATAGTTATCGGTTGCTGTGGTGGCGGAAGTAACCTTGCAGGTATCAGCCTTCCGTACATGAGGGACAAGATCGAAGGCACCCATGATCCACGCATCATCGCTGTGGAACCTTCTGCCTGTCCGACCCTTTGTGATGGTAAGTTCGAGTATGATTATGGTGACATGGCAAAACTGACTCCACTTATTAAGATGTATTCACTCGGATACGACTTTATTCCACCTGCCATCCATGCAGGGGGCTTAAGATACCACGGTTGCTCACCGATAATCAGCCAGTTGACCGCAGATAAACTTATGGAAGCTACCAGCTATCATCAGGTAGAGGTATTCGAAGCAGGCGTCATGTTCGCTCGCAGTGAAGGTATTCCACCTGCACCAGAATCCACCCACGCTATCAAATGCGCTATCGATGAGGCTCTCAAGTGCAAGCAGACCGGAGAAGAGAAGACCATCCTGTTCTGCCTTAGCGGACACGGTCACTTCGATATGTATTCTTACGACAAGTACTTCAGTGGCCAGCTTAGCAACGACTGATCCGGGAAAGCGGCTTAACAGCCGTGTTCCTTTACTTTCTTTTTATTTTACTTGATCTTGTTTTTTTGTTTACTTTATGTCTCTCA
>JAMJFV010000353.1 GCA_023544495.1 ANME-2 cluster archaeon | reverse complement strand
AGATGCCCCAACCAACGATACCTACCTGATCTCACACTACGGTAAGAAGCGCACAGACCTGCGTACCTGGTCCGGCGGCGTTAATTGCAGTTACTGCCACCAGGACAGCGGCAGTGCCTTTGCTGCATCCAATATCATGGTCAACCCGACCTTCAACGCCAGTGTGCCCGAGCACAGTGTCAATACACCGTACAGCAGTACCGGTCCCAACTGTACCAATACTTCCTGCCATTACGGCGGCTGGATGCATAACGCCAGTTTGACCAAACCCACGCTCGTACTTGAGAACTCAACTCTGTGTACCGGTTGCCACGATACAGCAATCACGGGTGCCAAAGAGATGCACAACGGTACCCTCAACTGTACCGAATGTCACCTGTATGAATCCCGTGACATCCACGGCGTCAAGTACCTGCAGCAGGACAATACCTATGCCACCAGCAATACCAGTGCAGTCAACTGTTCAACCTGCCACCAGGATGGCAGCAGTATGACCAACATCACCGCCACTATACCAGCGATACCTGACCCATTATACCACAGTAATGACAACGATTCAGGCAGTAAATGGAATGCTACACCCTTCTGGAGTATCACCAATGAAGCCTGTGAATACTGCCACAACGACACCAAACATAGTACAACAGCTCTCGGTTACCTTGCCCCACTCTCAGGCGAGACAACAGACTTCACCGGTGAGATCTGTGCAGCATGCCACCAGAGCGGTTCCACCTACTACAGTAGCGTCACCAGTAATCTGAGCCAGATGCCGCCCGAGATCAACACGAGCCAGAATTCTACTGATGGCACAGCTTTCTATAACCACAGTACCATGTCAGGCTATACAGACGATAAATGTCTGGGCTGTCACCAGAACACCAGCAATGTACCCGGCAATACCACCTGGTTCGCACACGATGTCTATGAAGCCAGCGCCATCAATTGTGTTGGTTGCCATGATGCACCAATTGGCCTCGTACCAACTGTTGTCCAGGTGAATGTCTCAGCCACCAATAACAGTTCAGAATCGATACATTATGACCTGAACGGTGCTGCTTTAGGTGATAACCTGCGATGTTATGCCTGCCACGGTAATGGTAGTGCACCTACAACCCATCCGGCATTATCAAGTGTAAAATTGTGCGCTGACTGTCATGTAGGCACATCGAAATTCAGTGCAGCACTGGTTGGCA
>JAMJFV010000352.1 GCA_023544495.1 ANME-2 cluster archaeon | reverse complement strand
AACATCTGTTCTTGGGTCTCACCAGCACTTTTCAATAATTGTTAAAATCAGACCTTGGAGGGATTGAAACACAGCAATGGCAATGCTACATTTGAATTAAATTTAAGGTTAAAATCAGACCTTGGAGGGATTGAAACTCTTTTTTAACCAATTCATAAACTGTAGATCCTTTCAGTTAAAATCAGACCTTGGAGGGATTGAAACACTGGTAGCGGCAAATCACCTTTAGCTGTTACAATAGCGTTAAAATCAGACCTTGGAGGGATTGAAACGATTAAGCGCAAATGGAGTACCGTTTGCATGCCAAACGTTAAAATCAGACCTTGGAGGGATTGAAACGTAGGATTGGTAATGTTGAGTGGTGATAATGAAAACAAGTTAAAATCAGACCTTGGAGGGATTGAAACCTGGAAAGCATACAACAGTTGATCATCAGGAATAGCGTTAAAATCAGACCTTGGAGGGATTGAAACGATTTCTTTTAACAGGAGCACGGCATTTCTGGTACCGGTTAAAATCAGACCTTGGAGGGATTGAAACCAGTAACAGGCTGGATACTTGAAGGAATAATAACATGTTAAAATCAGACCTTGGAGGGATTGAAACGAATTTATTTTATTCATATAGAGAATATCTGGTATTAGTTAAAATCAGACCTTGGAGGGATTGAAACAGGAATAAAACCAATCGACACAAAAAAGAACATTCCAAGTTAAAATCAGACCTTGGAGGGATTGAAACGAGTCAGGGTTAAACTCAACATTTACCACATCACCGTTAAAATCAGACCTTGGAGGGATTGAAACAACATATCAGCAGTAGCCTCAATACGAGCACTTGCAGTTAAAATCAGACCTTGGAGGGATTGAAACAGTGAAACAACATCGACATGAGGCAGAATCACTGACGTTAAAATCAGACCTTGGAGGGATTGAAACGAAGTGAAAAAACAATTTGCGTATGTGCTTGATCCTGTTAAAATCAGACCTTGGAGGGATTGAAACACGTCAGAGGCATCAGGTAAAATAGCGCCCAGGGAGCGTTAAAATCAGACCTTGGAGGGATTGAAACATAATCCGAACACCGGGAAAATCAGTACATCGCTGCATGTTAAAATCAGACCTTGGAGGGATTGAAACTGGGGAATTGCTCGATTAACAGTACTATTGCCTGTGTTAAAATCAGACCTTGGAG
>JAMJFV010000351.1 GCA_023544495.1 ANME-2 cluster archaeon | reverse complement strand
ACTATTGTAAGTGTAGCTATCATGGTAGGTTCACTGGACATTGTTGAGATAGCACAGGCACAGAGCCCTATATGGTTCGTATTCCTTCAGCCTCTTGGATTCATTGTGTTCTTCATTGCCCTGATGGCCGATATGGGACGTCTCCCGTTCGACCAGAACGAGTCTGAAGAAGAACTGGTAGCAGGTTGGATCACTGAATACACTGGTATGAGATTCGGTCTTGGTTTCTTTGCTGAATATATCCACCTTATCCTTGGTTCAATGCTTGTTGTATTGTTATTCCTCGGAGGATGGAATTTACCTGAATTCCTGACCAACGTCACTATACTGGGAATTTTCCTTCCAACAATATACTTCCTGTTGAAGGTTGCTCTTGTCATCCTGACGATCATCATGCTAAGATGGGCAGTTCCAAGGTTCAGGATCGACCAGGTCGTAGACCTTAGCTGGAAAAGACTTCTCCCATTATCATTATTGAACCTTGGATGGGCAATAATGTTGGGTATTTACATGGGAGTGTGATACCATGGTATTGAAAAATATTGCTAGAGCTGTTAAAAACATCTACAAGCCCCCTATTACCAGAAGGTATCCAGAGGTTCCTACCGAGTTGCCTGACAGGTTCAGAGGGCTCCAAAAACTTGATAAAAGTAAATGTATAGGCTGTGGTATTTGTGCTAACACCTGTCCTAACAGTGCGATAAAGATCGTAAGGGCAAGGGTTAGTCCGGACAGTGAAAAGACCAGATGGTTCCCTGCCATTGATATTGGTCACTGTCTGTTCTGCGGTCTTTGTATCGATCAATGTCCACAGGGTGCTCTTTCAAGCACAAAGGTCTACACCACTGGTGTGATCAGGTGGACTCATGAGGAATTACTGTACACTCCGGACATGTTGGCACGTGAAGTTCCGGTAGGGGAGAATGGTGAGTGAAATGACAGGTATAATTGAAGGTGCCATTTTCGCGATTGTCGCTCTTGTGCTGATCTTATTTGCGATCCTGACAATAGTGTCAAGGGATATAGTACGTGCAGCACTTGCACTCGTTCTCTCGATGTTCACAGTGGCTATCGTATACATCATGCTCAACGCACAGTTCCTGGGAATTGTCCAGATCCTTGTGTATGTCGGAGCAATTGGAGTTCTGATACTCTTCGCAGTTATGCTGACCAAGAAGAATATGGGAAGTGAGAACAATGACTAATGAACG
>JAMJFV010000350.1 GCA_023544495.1 ANME-2 cluster archaeon | reverse complement strand
ATAAATGCCACCAACGACAAGGATGGTGGCATTTTTTGTTCATCTTCGATTTATTTATTTATTTATTTATTTATTTTTTAGTTCATTCATCTCTACTAAAATCTGCTGCTTGTTCTTGATTTGTTGATCTTAAACATCCATTTCAAAAACGGTTGTGATACGATTAGGCACAATCCTTATATATCAACGAGTACATGTGTAACATATAGGCTACATATACAAACTATGGTTACATAGTTTGAAACAAACAATGGGTGTGAACAAAATGAGAAAAATAACAAACATGCTTTTGGTAGGTGCTATATTTCTTGCCGGTGCAGGAATGATCGCACTGACGATGCAAACTGATACTGTCCAGGCCGCTTATGGTTCAGGTCCCGGGTCTGGATGGGGCGGTTGCCCTGCATATGGTTCAGGATATTCGGGTTATTCCGGATATAACATGGCAAATGCTTATTCCGGTAGTTATGAACTGACCGTTGAAAGCATTGAAGATGCATTGGACATAGCCCGGGAGCAGATCGATGCTGATGTGAAAGAAGAGAACATCTACCAGATGGGAAGATGGTGGGTTGTGTATCACACGAACGATGATGGTGTTGTAATGCGCAGCTACATCGATGCATTCACAGGGGATGTACTTGATACTACCGGTCAGGCATACGATTATACTAATACAGGACGTGGATATGGTATGATGTACGGTACTGGCTACGGCTATGGAATGGGTCATGGTCCAGGAATGGGCTATGGCAGAATGTATCGTTACTGGTAAATGAACTATGTGGATTCCCTGCCATATATTTGAATTGTGGCTCACACAACCAATGACAGGGATTATTCACTAACAGATATGAAGAGTTTACTCTTGTGACAGGAAGGGTGATAATATGATGGGCTATGGAATGTATGGTGATTATGGAATCTTCGGAGGCTTAGGAGGCTTTACTATGATATTTAACCTGCTTATACTGATAGCGCTTATCTGGTTAGTTTCTTCATATTTCAATAATAGATCGTACAGCAACAGTGATAATGACACACGATTATCACGTATTGAACAACAGGTAGAGAACAACCTTGAGTCCCTGGAAAAGATCTTGAAGAAACTAGAGTAAGGCCTTAAGATGACCTTTTGATATGGACTATTAGTAAAGATTAATATGAAAACAAAAACATCTTATAATCAACTATGATGCACTATTACAATTCATTTGG
>JAMJFV010000034.1 GCA_023544495.1 ANME-2 cluster archaeon | reverse complement strand
CAAGTCATGGAGAAAAAGAATTTAATGACGCGTTACTTGCAGAGTGGCGAAAGCAGATTGGACTTAACAAAAAACAACAGATGTGCGAGTTAATGGAATGTCCGCTTACGAAGGAAAGACTGAAACAGATACTCATTGAGAATGGACGAATCAAGAACGTCAAATATTAAGTATGGTGAATTACGTTATCTCGATAATTAATTATCGATAGATTATCATGCAATCTGATAATATCGTCGATTATAATCGACAAATTTAAGTATTTTCGGCAATTATACTCTCCGAGATGGATGAATCGGCAAAGATCGCACTGGAGCGCCAGAACCCCTGGTGGTTCGGCAAAGATTTTGACACAGGCATAGACAGGCTGGCATGGTACCCCAGGCTGACCGACTACCTCAACACCAGGGAGATCCTCCTGCTCATAGGTGCCCGCAGGACCGGGAAATCAACACTCCTCTACCAGGTCATAGCACACCTACTGAATAATACCACACCCCCCGAAGCTGTACTCTTCATCAACCTGGATGAGCCCCTGTTCCAGAGCAGATCAAAAGACCCGGCCTATCTTACCCAGCTCATCGAGCACCATCTGGTGCAGCACAAACAGGTACAGCAGTTCTACATATTCCTGGATGAGGTACAGAACCACCAGTACTGGGTGCAGACCGTCAAGAACATCCACGATACCGGCAGGAATATCAAGCTAATACTCACAGGTTCAACCTCCACGCTGCTGCAGAACGAATTGAGCACACGGCTGTCGGGGCGGTACTTCCATATAACAGTCCATCCCCTGTCATTTCGCGAATACCTGGACTTCAACCGGGTGCAAAGACCAACAACCGTTGAAACCATCCAGCACTTCAACAACTACCTGGAATACGGTGCCTTTCCCAGGGTCGTACTGGAGGACAATACAGACCTGAAACAGGAAATACTCAAAAACTACTTCCAGACCATCTATCTCAAGGATATCATCTATCCCAACCAACTGCGCAGCAACAAGGATGTATTCGACCTGCTCTTTTTCCTGATCTCCAATATCGGAAAGACTTTTTCATATTCCAGCATTGCAAAAACCCTGGGTATCGCAAAGGAAACAGTAAAAGAATACATTAGCTATGCGGAAAATTCATATCTGATATACACATTAACTAAATTTGATAGGTCAGTAAAAAAACAGATCATTAACCCAAAGAAAATGTATTGTATTGATACGGGACTGGTAAATTCCATATTGTTCAAATTTTCAGAAAACAGGGGCAGATTGCTCGAAAACCTGGTGTATATGACATTGGAAAAGCAATATAAAGAATTATATTACCACAAAGAATCGTACGAATGCGACTTCATAATAAAAGAGGGGCTGGACATCACAGCTGCCATACAGGTCACCCTGTCTCTGAAGGATGAGGCTGTTCGAAAACGTGAGCTGAGAGGATTAACCGAAGCAATGGACACCCACAATCTGAACACAGGGCTCATAATAACTGAAAATGAGCATGAGACTGTCACTATAGATGACAGGACTATCACACTAAAACCAGTCTATGAATGGCTGATAGAGTCATCTGTCTCATAACACCCAGAAAATGAATCCCATAACAGAATCGGAAATTGAAGAAGCTGCTCTTGAAATCCTGTCCGAGCTGGATTACGGCATATTTCACGGTCCTGACATTTCACCGGACGGCCCCACACCCGAGCAGCACGGTTATTCAGATGTGATCCTAATCGACAGGCTGCGAAATGCCATCAACCGTTTTAATTCACATATTCCACCCGACGCAAGGGAAGAATCCCTGAAAAAAATCCTCAGCAGATCCCTTATCTGTTCCATTACAATGAGATCCTGGTGGTGAGCGACGGTACAGAAGCACGAGCAGGGACGATAACCTCTGGCAAAGAATGGTTCCTTCCCTGGAAAACGCTGGACGGAACCCAGACCGCGCCTGCAGCCATGCCCCAGCTTGAAGTGCTTTTAAAAGGCATGTTTGACAAACGAATCCTGCTTGACCTGATACGCCACTTTATCGTCTATGAACAGGAGCACCACAATATTTCAAAGAAACTGGCTGCCTACCATCAGTATCATGCCGTGAATAAGGCCATTGAAACCACCATAACGGCTTCAGGTCCCCTAGGTGACAGACGCTGCGGCGTGGTCTGGCACACCCAGGGTTCAGGAAAGAGTCTTTCCATGGCTTTTTACACCGGAAAATTAGTGCTGGCAATGGATAATCCAACTATAGTCGTGTTAACAGACCGCAATGATCTGGATGACCAGCTGTTCGGGACCTTCAGCTCCTGCCAGGAATTATTGCGGCAGCAGCCCGTCCAGGCGAACTCGAGAGATAAACTGCAGGAACTTCTTCAAGTATCCTCAGGCGGTATAGTATTCACTACCATTCAAAAATTCCTCCCTGAAGCGGGAAAAGAATTCCCTCTTCTTTCTGACAGACGAAATATCATCGTCATTGCTGATGAAGCACACAGGACCCAGTATGGATTAGAGGCTAAGATCATAACAAAAGGAAATCAGGCCCGGATATCCTACGGCTTTGCAAAACACATGAGAGATGCCTTACCCAATGCATCATTTATCGGTTTTACTGGTACCCCTATTGAACTGGGAGATAAAAGCACACCTGCCATATTTGGAAATTATATTGACATCTATGATGTACTGCAGGCTGTGGAAGACGGTGCCACGGTAAGTATATTCTATGAAAGCAGACTGGCAAAACTCGACCTGTTACCCGAAGAGCGGCCAAAGATCGACCCTGAATTCGAGGAAGTCACAGAAAGCGAGGAAGTTGAGA
Source organism: ANME-2 cluster archaeon (assembly GCA_023544495.1). Taxonomy (GTDB): domain Archaea; phylum Halobacteriota; class Methanosarcinia; order Methanosarcinales; family Methanocomedenaceae; genus Methanocomedens_B. The sequence continues at coordinate 12,359 of JAMJFV010000034.1, read as the reverse complement.
AGAAAGAAAAACTGAAAAGTAAATGGGCTCGAATGGAAGCCGTGGTGGGAAGTGAAAAACGGATACAGATCATTGCCAAAGATATTGTCGATCATTTTGAAAAACGCACTGGAACTCTTACCGGTAAAGGTATGATCGTCTGCATGAGCCGGCGCATTTGCGTTGATCTTCACAATGAGATCGTGAAACTCAGACCTGAATGGTATCACCAGGATGACGACAAAGGGTATATCAAAGTGATCATGACCGGTTCCGCCAGTGATGCAACAAGCTGGCAGGAGCATATCAGAAATAAATCCAGAAGAAGAGCTCTTGCAGATCGAATGAAGGATCCTGATGATCCGTTAAACCTGGCCATTGTACGGGATATGTGGCTGACTGGTTTTGATGCTCCAAGCCTTCATACCATGTACATTGACAAGCCAATGCGCCGCCATGGACTGATGCAGGCTATTGCAAGAGTAAATCGTGTATTCAAGGACAAACCCGGAGGTCTTGTGGTTGATTATCTGGGAATAGCAGATGATCTGAAGAAAGCCATGTCTGATTATACTAAAGGTGGCGGCCGGGGCGATCCGGCTAATCTTCAGGAAGAAGCAGTGGCAATAATGCTGGAAAAACACGAGATTGTATGTGAATTGTTCCATGGATTTGATTATCAGAGGTTCTTCTCAGCTACTCCAAGAGAAAAGATGTCTCTGATTCCTGCAGCTATGGATTATATCCTTCAGCAGGAAGAGGGGGCACAGCGCTTCACACAATATGTTACAGAGCTGTCAAAAGCATTTGCCTTCGCCGTACCCCATGAAGAAACTGATAGAATTAGAGATGATGTTGGATTCTTCCAGGCAGTAAAAGCAGGTCTTGTCAAAACCACGACAACATCCAGCAAACCCAAAGAAGAACTGGATTCAGCCATCAGGCAGATCATTTCTAAAGCTATTGTTTCTGATGAAGTTATTGATATTTTTGATGCGGTAGGGCTGAAAAAACCTGACATTTCAATTCTTTCTGATGAATTTATGGCAGAAGTTAAAAGTTTGCCCCATAAAAATCTTGCATTTGAATTGCTCAAGAAACTTCTTAATGATGAAATAAAAACCAGGTTGAAAAAGAATTTGATTCAAGGGCGCTCCTTTGCGGAAATGCTGGAGAATTCAATTATCCGATATAAGAATAAGAGTATAGAAACTGCACAGGTCATTGAAGAACTCATTGAATTGGCAAAGAAAATGCGTGAAGCCGGGAAAAGGGGTGAAGAGCTAAACTTAAACGAAGCCGAGCTTGCTTTTTATGATGCACTGGAAGTAAATGATAGTGCTGTAAAGGTTCTTGGTGATGACGTATTGATTGAAATTGCACGGGAATTAACTGAGACTATCCGCAATAATATATCAATCGATTGGACATTGAAGGAGAGCGTCCAGGCAAAAATGAGAGTGATGGTTAAGCGGATATTAAAGAAATATGATTATCCTCCTGATAAGCAGAAAAAAGCGACAGAAACTGTGCTGGAACAGGCTGCTTTGATTTGCAGGGAATTGACTGAAACATGATCTTTAATTATAATTGAATTTTATAATGCTTGAATTTGTTTTTTAGGTCCATCCTTACTCCTTCGGCTCTGCCTTTTCGGTTGCTGTACGGCATCCTGGGGCCAATTGAACTAATAACTGGAAGCCGCCGGTGGGAATTGAACCCACGACCTATTGATTACGAATCAATCGCTCTGCCAGGCTGAGCCACGGCGGCAGTATGCACAGTACCTGAGGCCATATTACACCAGTATCAAATATCTAATTATCGCCTATGTACCCTTCCTGCGCCGCAGCTCCACATCCCCAATAGAAGCCACAAATCGTGCCTCCAGCCCCAGTGTGGCAAAATCCTCTGGCGTGAACATGTCCTTTAACTCCCCGGTATCCACCCGTTCTCCCTTTTTAAGATGGTTATTGACAGCACCCAGGTAGAACATGTTGTGACTGCGTGCTATTTTTTTCAATATGGTAAGCACCTTCGACTTCCCGGCAACCTGCGTGCCGGTCTGGAAATCACTATGTTGTGCCGTGATGGAGGGTGGCTTTTTTCGATGTAACTGTTCCAGTTGCTGAACGTGCCTTGCCTGCTGTATCGTCATACCCGATTCAACTCCGGAACGTGTGGATGCAGGTGGATGAGTGGGTGCAGATGCGGATTCATGCCCACCCAGCCAGTCCGCGATCAACTGCCCTGTCTGCGTGCCGCTGCATACCTTCATCTCCTTATCCATCCAATCCGGCAGGTACTCCCGCACCCCGATCCCGCCCCTGGTAGCGAACCGGGAATCACACAGCACCAGCACCCCCTCCTCCTCAGCCGCCCGGTGCACCCTGCCCAGTGCCTGCAGTGCCCTGTTCATTGCCGGCAGGGTATACGCGATGAACAGCCCGTTTTTGGCACCGTACTTGTTCCGGTAATAATCGTTTACGCTCTTTTGAACCTCGGTATACGCTGTCAATGGCAGTCCCACCACCATCGAACCCTTCAATGACTCGCCCCGGTAATCGATACCCTCGCTCATCTTGCCCCCGGCCACCGCCAGCAGCACACCGGGTTTCGTGGCGCTTTTCATTCCTGCCTGGAAGAACTGGGACAGGATGGTGGGTACATACCTGGATTCCCTGGGTTCCTGGTAAATACGTTTGCCTGCTGCTGTGGCAGATCCCGTGCAAAAGTCCAGGAACCCGTCCAGCATACCGTATGAGGTAAAATACACGACCACATTCCCGGGCACGCCCCTGATAAAAGCATCAAGATGGCGCTGTATCTCAGCCACATTGTCTGGGTCATTCCGCCGGGAACTCTGGGTGGTGGCCCTGTTTGCTGTCAGTATCAGCCTGTTCTCTTTCGGGAACTGGTTGGGCAGGGTCAGGATGGTGGCACGGCCGTTCTTGCCAAAATAGTACAATTCATAAGCCTCGGGTGGTGACAGGGTCCCTGATATCAAGATAGAAGCATGGTGCTCATCCATCACATTTTCGATATGCAGGCTGGGATCGATGTTGCGTATCTCCAGTGTGGTGGAATGGTAGATATTCTCACCCACCTTGCGCTCGTCAGTATACTTCAGGGGTATGTATGCCTCGTCGTTCTTGGCAAAGTTCAGCATGAACAGGAATTCGCCCACCTTTTGAAGATGTATCTCGGGGGATTCGGACTCTTTCGCCTTTTGCCTCTCAATGACATCGGCCAGGTTCATTAATTCACCCGCCATCCTGTCATCTTCCCGGACCAGGCTTTCACCGAACACGAAATCGGCGAACATATGCGGGTCGAACCACTCTTCGGAAGACTGGCCTTTTCCAGCCATTTTTTCCATAAACGTCAGTATCCGTGGCAATATCTGGTCAGCCACTGCAAGGCTCCTGTTCAAACCTGTTCTCTTTGCCAGACCGCGTGATGTCTCAACCTCATTAATAGCTCTCTTGATAGAGAACTGGGTAAGAACATCGCTTATCACGGCACGGACCGCATCACCCAGATTATGGGCCTCATCGATGAGCAGGATGGTCTTTTCGGGTTCCAGCCCCAGCCAGTTATACATGGCATCCCTGTATTCATCATCGAACACGTGGTTGTAGTTCAGGGTGACAACATCTGCATCCTCACCCGACAATCCCATCACTTCATAGGGGCACAGGTCACTGCAATGCCCTGCCAGTTGGTCAGGATAGATTATGGTATCTTTTATGTCACGGACTGCCTGCAATGCCTTTTTTGAACTGCGGAATTTGATCTCTCCGTCAAAGAGATACGCTTCCTTGGCCTGCAAGTAATGAGGGCAGCAGGAACGCTCGCCACCTCTCTCGTCCATTATTGAATCAAGAAGAGCATCATCTTTTGACGGGTCATAGACCGCATCGTTCCCTTTCCCTGATGCCAGCATGTACTCCCGCATCCTGGATTCCAGGAGCTGCCGGGTCATTATCTTCAGGATATCGCAACGCCGGTACACGCTGTCCATCTCGTCCCGCAGCAGACAGGTCTTGTCCTTTCCCACAAGATAAGCGATCTTCGGCCGCTTGTTCGTGTGCTTGCGTATCTTCTGTATCTCGTCAAGGTAAATGGATACCTGGCTTATGGTCCGCACTGCCACAACAATGCGATTATCTCCCCGTGATGCCAGGAGTGCCGACAGGATGCTGGTCTTGCCGCTGCCCGTTGGCGCATCCACCATTAAAACACCGTGACCGCCCGTACGGGCTATCCCGGCCGCCTTCTCCAGCATTTCGCGCTGGTTGGGCCTGTATGCAGGATACGGGAACCAGCGGTCGATATCATCATCCACGTATCAGCACATCCTCACAAAATTCTCGAGCATTTTTAGCCCCAGGTCTCCACTCTTCTCGGGATGGAACTGGGTGCCCATCACATTGCCCGCTGCATTGACAACTGCGGCGGCAAATTCCATACCGTACCCGCATGACGCCAGTACATATTCCGGGGCACAGTCTGCATAGTAGGAATGCACGAAATAGACATAGGTCTGCGGGGGTATGTCCTTGAAGAACGAGTGGTCGCTTTTGATATTGAGCGAGTTCCAGCCCATATGGGGGACTTTGCCGACCGATGATGGGAACCGGACAACGTTTCCTGGCACCAGGTCAAGACCATCGGTCAGTCCTCCTTCTTCGGATCGACTCAGGAGCATCTGCATTCCGAGACATATCCCGAGCATAGGTTTTCCCGTTGCTGCCACTTCAAGTACATCGGCCCTGAGGGGTGCCAGATTCTGCATAGCATCCTGGAATGCACCCACGCCGGGCAGTACCACGGCATCGGCCCTGTGCATGGCCGCCGGGTCTGAGGATATGGTGACATCGGCACCTGCATGTTCCAGGCCGCGCGTGACGCTCCGCAGGTTGCCCAGGCCGTAGTCGATGATAACTATGTCTGTCATGGATATCTGATGGGTTTGAGGATAAATAAATGTGAGGATGTCTTGTTATTGCGTATAATTCAGATTAGAATAATGTTGATTATACAATTTGATTAAGCTTCTACAGCTTTCTGAAAAGGTGGCATTTCAAGTTTAAAATCGGTCAGGTCTTCCATTGTACATTTTTCTTTGACATTGATTATCTCAATTCCCACCAGGCATCGGTCTGTATTGTAATCTACAATAAGGCCTTCACTGATTTCTTCGCTCTCTTCAATTGGTTCCTCGCTAATTCTAAAATGGCATGCTTGGTAAACACAACCTTGACCATCAAATGCTATCTCCATTGTAATTATTCAGATATTCCGATCCCACAACGCCAGCGTCATCCGTGCTCTGCTGATGTTGGTCCTCGAGAACACATAGTCCAGCACCTCATCCTTAGCCTCCTCAATAGTGGCAGCATTGCTCACATACTGGTCAGTGATATCAGAGGCCAGTGCATCCACCTCATCAGCAACAACCCCGTGCATCTCCTCCCTTACCACATCCTGCAGATACACTGTTACCTGCTCGCTGAGCGCCAGACTGTCATTTTCTATAAATGCAGGGTCACGTTCCAATTCCACCAGTATCTCATCAAGGATGATATCACTGATGCCTGAATTATTTCCCGGCACCACATTATCCACCTGCTGGTTAATGGCAGTCTGCGCCCTCTCAACGGTCTGCTGGATGGTCATCTCCACAATGATCGCCACTGCCTCGTCCACGGTGCTGTTTATCGCTTTATTGATATGCCCGGCAATCACCGCTTCGGTCTGCTCCCTGGGCACCACACTGGCGTTCTCCAGGTCAAGACCAATTGCATCCAGTTCATCATCTATTAATCCCTCCACAGAGGACCGGGTAAATTCAGTATGGTACGGCATAGTGATCCACGCACTCTCCACAAAGGCCGTATCAGGCACCGGCGGCCCCATGAGGGTCTCACCGCCGATAGGCACATCACGAAACGGCCGCCATACCACAGAGACATTGTAATGATACCTGTCTCCTATCTGCCCGTCAAGGTAATCACGCATCTGCACATCGATATTGGTCCTGTACTCATCCATCAGCAGGTTCAGACCGAGAGTCCTGCCGTCATGATATATCGTGAACCGGGAGGCCACTGATTCGCTGGCCAGGTCAGCAAATGTCCTGTGCTTCAATTCCCGCCCTGCCACCAGTTCCTTACCGGTCTGGTAAATGCCTGAATCCACAGCAGCGGGGCCAAGGGTCTTGTTCACCAGGTAGTCCATCTGGGCGCCGCCCACGGCATAGGAAAAATCATCCACCCTGCCATTTTGCAGTGACAGCAGCACCTGTGAATTGTGTTCTGCCGCATTCGTATCGTGCAGCGCAGACAACTGGGTGCCGCCCACCATGACCGGTGCCAGTAGCACTGCACTGACAGATACCAGCACCAGGAACAGCAAAGCATCGACAGAACTGGAAAAAGCTTCTGTATCACGGAGAATACGTGCCATTTCTAACGCTCCCATATCTTGACCGTCAGGGTCCCGGGCAGTTCATCGACCTCGTTTAACCTGATGGTCACGGGCACCGATGCCGATACACCCAGCTCTTCAGCCGTCCCCACCACTTTTCTGTACATTGACGGCACCTCTACCTTGAGTGAGAAACCATATCGTGTCCCGTACCTATCATTCAGCGCATCAATGTCTCCTGATGTCAGGGATTCCACCCTTACAGCATCGATCAGGTCGGGCCGGTCCGGAGCCGTAAGCATAGGCTCGTTCCTGAGCAGTCCGGCCAAACTGGCAGCGTCTTCATAATGCTGTGCAATATACGTCTTCTCATCAGATACCTGATAGGTATGGGCAATGAGGCTGATGAATATGATAAAACCAACCACAGTTAACGCCATGGCTATGATATCCGAATTTGGCTCAATGATGCCTCTTTCATCACTGGTGAACAATGCTTATCCCCCTCCTTTCAATCCCATCAGCCGCCTCGTAATACAATATCACTTTTTCCACCACCAGCAGTTGCCTGGTATCGGGTACGAACGGTACCTGTGCCAGTTCAGCTTCCACCTGCCCCAGCATTTCTTCCACAGCAACCATATCCGAAACCCGCAGCAGGTCATCCCCCATACCGGTCCTGCCCCCGCACCTGCCGGCGATCTCTTCCAGCAGCCCTGACCGGTTTACCCACAGGCTGTTGGGAGGATATACCGGTGACATCAAAGCCCGGGCCCGGGTCACGCTGCCGGTCCCTTCACCAGAACCAGCCACTACATACCGTGCAGACATATGTATGAAAACTTCAGATGATGATCCGAAATGATAATACCGGGCTCCCTCCAGGGAACTGCCTGCAACCCCCTCTATGAACGATGCCAGAGATGACAGGTCCGCATCCATCTCTCCGGCCGTGTCCTGCAATATGAACAGGGGCGGTACCTTGAAAGCAGCCAGCAGTAATATGGCACTGAACACCAGAAATCCGGCCCTGGTGATGAGGTAATCGGCCCATGCCCTTTCATCATCGCTTAATCCCGCCATCATGTTCCGACCTTAATATAATGTAACATACGTCCCACTGCTATCTTTTACCAATTCCAGTGTCAGTTCATAGGAGCCGGGCATCAGGATAACGGGCTCATCCAGCCGGGGCAGTGCAGCATATTTCGCTTTTGACGGCCTGGTCAGTGTATGGCCCTGGTAGGTCCTGTAATAGATGATATTACTCTCGCGGGAACGGGTACTGACGGGCAAAAGCCCTGTCTGCGGCGGCATGGCTCCGAAGACTACGTACTCGACACTGTTCGGTACGGTCAAAGTAACGATCTCTTTGGTACCGGTAGTATCACCTGCGTCCGATACATCCCTGCCACCGCCCTGCTGGTATATGACCGATGCCCTGGCCTCGAGCACAGACAGGTCACCCGAAAATTGTGAAATATCTGTATCCTTTGAAAAATCTGCAAGCGCCGCTGCCGATATTGTGATTATGATACCCATCAGGATAGCTGCTGCTGCAAATCTCATGGGCAGCGCATCCGAACCTGCATCATCATATAACACAACAATGCTCCATTTCATCAAAGTATATGAAAATAGCGAATTAGTTTAATATATGCCTCAATATATATCTCGCACATCAGGTTTCAGGTGGTGAACCGATAATGGTTATTTACCGAAATATCTATTATCGATAATACCCTATAATCTATCAATCATTGAACATACGTAATACTGGAGTAGGGAGGTTCAGGGAATATGAAACTTAAGGATTTTTTAAAAACACAGGGAATAGATGAGAACCTGGCGCAGCTGATCATGCTGTTTGGCAACCAGGCTACCGACATCAAAGCAGGTTTTTTGAGCGCGCGGGGAGCGGCCGATACCCGGAACGTGTACGGTGAGACCCAGATGGCACTTGACAAGAGGGCTGATGAGATATTGATAGCGGCCCTCCGGAAATCAAAACTAGTCAGCTGGATCGCCTCGGAAGAGCAACCCGACATCATTGAAGTTGAGGGTGCTGTGAATCCGTTCGGGGTGACCATGGACCCCCTGGACGGTTCATCCCTGATCGACGTGAACCTGGCAGTAGGGACCATCATAGGCATCTATCCCGGCCATGTACTGGAACCGGGCAATACCATGCTTGGCGCCCTGTATATCCTCTACGGACCCCTTACCACGCTAACCTATACCACAGGCAAAGGTGTGCACGAGTTCGTCATGGACGGGGATGGAACCTTCATGCTGATGCAGGAGAACCTGATCATCCCTGACGGCAATATATATGCACCCGGTGCCCTGCGAAAGGATTACCTGCCTTATCACCGACAGTTCATCGAACAACTGGAATCCGAAGGATACAAACTGAGGTTCTCGGGTTCATTTGTAGCAGACGTGCACCAGATACTGCATAAAGGCGGCATATTCACCTATCCGGCATACGCAGGTAAGGAATCCGGCAAGTTACGACTGCTATTTGAAGGAACACCCATGGGTAAGGTTGTGACAGAAGCCGGAGGAGCTGTATCCAATGGAACTATCAACCTGCTTGATGTAAAACCTGCTGCCGTTTCAGACCGAACACCCATATACATTGGCGGTCGTAAAGAGATAGCATTAATTGAATCCATAAAAAGGAGTTAAGTACCTACAATGCAGTTATCAACAGAAGATATCAAGGATGTCGGGCAGATCCTTGCCCGCCGATTTTTCACTGAACAGGGCTGGAAGTTCACTGACCTGAAATTATCAGGTAATAAGATCGCCCAATCGCTTGCAAATGTGAGCGACTCATATAATAAATATCCTGATATGGGTAAAGACTGGTATGTGGCAAATTCTGCTGAAAAGAATATTCATATGACCACCAGCTGGAATAGGTTGAGTGAATTGAACAACCTCCTTAAGGCCTGGCCAGGACAGTTCGACTTTCTGTTGAAGACCAGTACAAACGTGTCACTGTGCACGGTCAAGAGCCTTGGATCAGACCTGAATTATGAACAACAGCGTGCGATTGCCGATGCAAGGAAGTTAAGGTTCAATGTATATATTTTCAAGACAGATATCCCTGACGAGATGGATTTTGAACTGGCAGAGGTCGTTGGCGGTATTTCGGGTGTAGGGAACTTCAAACAAGAAGATCTTCCCTTGCGGTCGGATTAACCTGGCATGAATTCTTATTTTACATGTTTCAAAAAACGGAGGAATAGGTATTCGAACCGCAAATCAGTTTGTTCATAGTAACGATAGCAGCTCTAAACCTGGTACTTGACTTTGACTTCATCGAGACCGGGGCCGAAACAGGTGCACCGCAATTCATGGAATGGTATGCGGCATTCGGGGGATTACCAATTACACCATAACAAAGTTTAACAGTTCATCCAGGTCATATCCCATGTGTTCAAAAAAAGTATGGTCGACGATCAGGTAGTTGTTCGGGTTGATCGTGTCAAGGTATCCGTACCAGTAGACTACCATACCTGGCCCGAATAATTCTTCATAGAATCCAAATTGTCTTTTCTGGTACCTGTTATGTTCAGCTTCGTCTGCAAACACAGCTTTACTCTCGATCCACTTCACCTTGCTGCCATCTATATCAATGGATTCCTTAAGCAGAAAATCCGGAGTTTTAGTATTGGGTTCCTTGTTCATATCTGATTCTGTAAGAAAATCAAGATCATGATCCATTAACCAGTCATGGATCAACGCTTCACCCATATCCCCCAAACGACTCTGCACCTTATGACCCAATGGAGAAAAATCCATGTCATTATTGATCGCCTGGATAACTTCTTGCTTCAGACGTTTGTTGCTAAGTATTGCAGGATCTTTTATCACTGATTTGTTCTTGAATCCCATCTCCTTTAGCATAATAGAAGCAATAAGGACGGGAGGAAAACGGTTTAGACTGGCAAGTTCCAGAATGGTTTTTCCTTTATTCCATGACCTGACCATCCCGGGAGCCTTTTGCACGACCCGGCTATGATATTTCTTGACATTGCGCACGGTTTTCTGGTGGAATATACTGGAGACAGTACTGATGCTCACCGAGTATTTTTTGGATACCTTGCTGATATCATCATGGCTTTTCAGTTCCTGGTAAATCTGTTGGTATGTTTTTTCATTCATTTTTCTGTTATTTGAATCCGGTCTTATACCTGAGTACTGCCGCAATCCCCCCAAAAGCATTCATCAACTGGGCACCCTCTTCAAAATCTGTGGAAATGAACTCAATCTGCGTGCTCATCTGGTCTGCGAGTGAGGAAAGTTCATCTACCACATCCACAGAATCAGTGGCCTTGACCATTGCACCGCATTTTTTGCAGGGAGCAAGTTCTGGCGATTCTTCGCCAGGCTGTCGGATCACGGTCACAGCGCTCACATCATTGCACTGGGTACACTGGGTATCGAACCGCTCCCTTCGCAGTTCCTCGGACATCAACAATACTTCCACAGAACCTAACTGGAGGTTTTTCCTGACCTCGTCCTCACCATAGGCAGCCAGGCCACTATCGCTCACCAGTTCCTTCAAAAAACGGTCAATGTAATTTTTTTCCTTGACAACATCCAGGTCGCTCAGGGCATCTGAAGCATTATCCACCAGTTCGGACAGCCCGCTCTCGTCAGTGTATGATGTGTCGAACAAGCCCAATATTTTCTTTTGCAGTTCATGGTGCAGAAATTCCCCGTCCAGGAACTCCTCCTTGGTCGGTGAGGGACCTCCTATGAGGATAGCCTCCAGGTTCTTATGGTCAACGGAGAGGAATATTTTACTGGCAGCATCACCTATCCGTTTATAAAAATCATGTATGGCAATGAGACGCAATTGCTGGAAACGATGGGCACTCTGGCCGCCCTTGCGCTGTTTACCCGGCACGCTTGAGGTCATGTGGTCCATAGCCTCTATACGCTTGCCTTTGAGCAGACCGACAGTGGCCTCCCTGCGGTCAAGCACCAGCAGACCATAGGTCATCTTATCGGTCAACATATCCTCAAGCGTATCAAGGTAGAAGGCGGAGTCGCAATGGTATTTGTATGATACCAGGGGCTCTGGGGGTTCCACAGTATAACTCTGCAGGTCGGTCTTGTTACTTCCCACATCCACCGCACCGGTAAATAATACGATTCCGCTTTGGGGTGCTTTTGGGATGTACCTCAATCTGGCCATCAGGCTCTCCAGTGCACTTTGTACATTAGTCCTGGTAAGCTTTGATTTTATGTTGGCGGCCTGACCGTGTTCATCCCTGAGCTGGGCTACCACATCTGATATCTGTTTATCATGGGGTATGTACAGGGATATGAGTTCTGTTCCCCTGCCTTTCTTTGAACGTAACTCTTCGAGTCGGCGTTTGAATTCATAACGTTTATGGGCATCTGATTCATTCATGTATTTGGATATCTCCAGATAAAACAGTTGTACATAAAGGCCTCTGGCTATATATGTTTTTTTGGCAATCGTTAATCAAATATCCGTTTCATGTTACCAAGATGGTTCTTTATTGTTTTTTCTATCTTTGGGTCCCATTCGTTTGCTGTATCCCAGAAAAACCTGATCCGACTGTCTTCTTCTTTTAAATGATTGGGAGCTACCTTATCCAGGCTTTCTCCCACAGTTTTGATGTACTGTGCCCCAATCTCCCTTTTTGTGTTATAAAAAAGGTTTAAGAGGTTCTTGCGAATTTCCTTTTCATTGTTCTTCGAATATTGCAGCCACAATTGTTCCACATCATGGTCAACCGGATTATTTTCCACTTTGCTCATAATTCACATTTTTTCTTTTGTAATACTATTAGATATACATTATGTATTGAGTCAATTATTATGTAATTCGGAATGTTTTGGATCTGGATCAGATAGGATCAGATAGGATCAGATAGGATCAGATAGGATCAGATAGGATC
>JAMJFV010000349.1 GCA_023544495.1 ANME-2 cluster archaeon | reverse complement strand
AATACCACTAACGCACCAGTATCTTGCAGCCTACTTCTGGATCAACCAGGTATATGATGCTGATGCCATCATCCACTTTGGTACGCACGGTTCAATGGAATGGTCACCTGGAAAAGAGATTGGGTTGTGGAGGTATGATTATCCTTCAATATGTGCGGCTGATACGCCTATCATATATCCCTACATTATGGATAATGTGGGTGAAGGTAGTCAGGCTAAGCATCGTGGTTATGCAGTGATGATAGATCACCTGACCCCACCGATAATGGCGGCAGGTATCTATGGTGATCTAACCGATATGCATGACAAAATACACAGTTACGAAGAAGCTATTAAAGACAACAGTACTATGGCGGATAGTTATCGCAACAGTACGATAGACCTTTACACAAATCTCTCAATGGAGAACGACCTGGGGGTATCTCCGGATGAACTCCGATCAATGTCTGATGAGGACTTTGGAGAATTTGTAGGCAGTGCAGTCCATGATTATCTCCATACGTTACAAGAAACACTGATGCCTTATGGCGTCCACACATTTGGAGTAGCACCTGAGGAAGAAAAACTTGTCTGTATGGTCAAGTCGATGGTTCGCAGTGATTTTGTCAACCATATCTATAATGTGATCCCGAAAGATACGGGTGATGAGGAAGATTGGAATGATGAAGCCAATGCTTATGCAACTGAGCTTTTGAATGCCACTGTAGTCAACGGGATGGATGTTGTGATCGCTCAAGATGATATTCTTGGTTTTAACAATACGACCATTACAGCCGATCTTTATCAGGGACTGGATTATGCTGATAAGCTCGGCCAGACTACACGTGAGATCGATCAGACATTGCGTGCACTCAATGCAGAATATATTGAACCTGCGCCAGGGAACGATCCGATACGTAATCCGGATGCATTGCCAACTGGAAGGAACTTCTATGGCTTTGACCAGAGGAAATTCCCGGATGTGGAAACCCAGGCAATGGGTGTCATCCTCGCAGACCAGCTGGTAGGGGATTACTACAACAACCACAACGAAACTTACCCGACTAAGGTATCATATGTCCTCTGGGCTATGGAAACACTGCGCCATCACGGACTTATGGAAGCTCAGATACATTCCCTTTTAGGAGTAAAACCCGTAAGAGATGACGGACGTATTACCGGTTTTGAGGTAATTCCAATTGAGGAAATGAACCATCCCAGGATAGATGTGGTAATTCATTCCTCCGGACTGTACAGGGATACTTTCCCATATCAGCT
>JAMJFV010000348.1:923-1275 GCA_023544495.1 ANME-2 cluster archaeon | reverse complement strand
AATTCGGATAAACACAACAATCAGCCTGTTGTCGCCGACCGACATCCATTAAAACAAGGATTGAAACTCTACTCTCTCGATGGTGTGCGCATTGTTCCTTATAGTCGCCGACCGACATCCATTAAAACAAGGATTGAAACTACACTCATACACTGTATGAAATGCAGTATATCCCAGTCGCCGACCGACATCCATTAAAACAAGGATTGAAACATCTGCATAGTCTACAATCCCTTGAAGTCATCAAGCGTCGCCGACCGACATCCATTAAAACAAGGATTGAAACTAATAGAAGGTAATGAGTATCCGATTAAATGCTTAGTCGCCGACCGACATCCATTAAAACAAGGAT
>JAMJFV010000348.1:0-913 GCA_023544495.1 ANME-2 cluster archaeon | reverse complement strand
AAACTGCTAATGCAAAAATTGCTTCTGCTCGCATTGAGGCAGTCGCCGACCGACATCCATTAAAACAAGGATTGAAACTACAGATATAGCCGATAAGCATTTACCTGCTGAGCTGTCGCCGACCGACATCCATTAAAACAAGGATTGAAACTCCCCAGGGATGCCCGGTATGATGGTATTGAGGTGGTCGCCGACCGACATCCATTAAAACAAGGATTGAAACCATAGGATGGAGCACGCTTAGACATTTCTGTTTCAATGTCACCGACCGACATCCATTAAAACAAGGATTGAAACAAATACCCGTTAATTGGTTCAATAAAACAAAAACAGTCACCGACCGACATCCATTAAAACAAGGATTGAAACTTTGTACATATCATTGTTTCACCTTTGCATTTGCTAAGTCACCGACCGACATCCATTAAAACAAGGATTGAAACTTGATTATTTTCGTACAGTCTTGATAGAGCGTGGGTTGTCACCGACCGACATCCATTAAAACAAGGATTGAAACTCAGAGTCATATAAACCTTCAAGAAGAATTTATTGTCACCGACCGACATCCATTAAAACAAGGATTGAAACACTATGTTTTAAGATAGTAAAAGTGGGGTAAATAGTCACCGACCGACATCCATTAAAACAAGGATTGAAACTAAAACAAAGTCAGGTATATCATATTGGGAACCAGGTCACCGACCGACATCCATTAAAACAAGGATTGAAACTAGCTCCATTTCCAGTATAACTTCCCGTCTCAAAGTCACCGACCGACATCCATTAAAACAAGGATTGAAACACATAGCTGCGCATGTAAGGGCGGCCCTTCCACATGTCACCGACCGACATCCATTAAAACAAGGATTGAAACATCATCCGGCTTGTTGGAGCAGCAACGCTATCTTTTGGT
>JAMJFV010000347.1 GCA_023544495.1 ANME-2 cluster archaeon | reverse complement strand
AGAAACCTTGGATGTTGTTAACTTTTAGTTCTGTTGCAGGTGTTAGAGGAACTTTTTTCATTAGATATCTAATAGATATCTTAAAGTATAAATAAGTATCGGTCAGAATTTTATCTGAATTGACAATAAAGGTAAATTGAAAAAGTTAAACCTGGATTTTTGGGATCGTGAAACTCAAAGTGGTTGGGTCACTTCTAAAACATGAGTTGTTACTCATAATCAGGTTAAAGACAGAAGTCCAAGTAGTCTATGGGAAAGTCTGCATTAAATCACTCCCGGAATCACTCCCATCTTATGTAGACCACCTGTGTCCGGAAAACCACCCACCGGACACTTTCCATTATCAACAAGAAAGCACCCTTCGGGTGCAAATTTATTGTAGCAATGGCTAAGCATGTGATGTTTCCAGTCAGGTAATTTACTCCCAAAACTTACTTTTTCTTCCGGTGGCCCCTTATCATAAAATTCAAAACTCATTTTCCCCCCACAATTTGGACATATTGGTGCCCACGTATTTCTTTTTTTTAAAAAGTCAGCAAATGTCAGTTGATTTAAACTTCTCTGTAAATACCCAGAATATCGCTTTTTGATTCTTCGCCCATATGCACCGTAATAACGTATCATTTTGAAATTCCGATCAGGAATATGCTGAATCAATGCTGTAATGAACACCTCCACTTTCATAGTCACAAAAAGTTTCTTATCCTCATGATTCTTATACCAGAAAGTGACTGATTTACCGTCATATTGGTATAGCCTTGTATTAGAGACCGCTGGATGTCTGATATATCTGGCAACATATCGTGCTATCTTTCGTTTATTTGTAATTCTTGATTCTTCTGGAAGATGTACATAAAATCCTTCTGGATACTTTTTGAAAAGGTGGTTAACAAGCATAGAAAATTCCCGATTCCCTGGAAATGCAGCTTTGAAATTAGTAAGCACCTGATATTGCCATGTTTTTCTCATTGCTCTGAAGGGAATGAATTTTTGATGGATGAATTTGTTATTTTTGTCGAATCCACCTTCGGTTACAAGGACATGAAGATGCGGATTAAAGCCCATGTTTTTCGAAAATGGATGCAAAACAACAATAGCGCCTGCTATCAATCGTCCATTTCTATGTTTATGTGAGATTGTATCATTAATGGCCTTAATCGCTGCATCCATCAAAATCTTATGAAGAAAACGATTAGCTTTTACAATGGTCCAGAGAACATCTGGGATTGTAAGAACAGCATGTCGATGAGAAACATTGAACAATGCTTTTTCTAAGGATTTGGCCCATTTGTCGGTATGGTTC
>JAMJFV010000346.1 GCA_023544495.1 ANME-2 cluster archaeon | reverse complement strand
TCATCTTTTCCTCCCCCATTATCAGAGGAGGAAAGTTATGTAAGAAAAGGTGATAGAGTTATACAAATTTTATTAAGTGACGATAACGATTAATTTGTTATGTATTGTGGTATCAAACTTTTAGTGCAACAAGATCATTAAAAACCTCATTTGGTTTATTGTAATTTAATACCTTACGAGGTCGGTCGTTAAGACTCCATTGAACTTCTCGGATCTCTTCATCAGACACTTGCGTGAAATCAGTCCCTTTGGGAAAATACTGTCGTATCAGGCCATTGGTATTTTCATTCGTTCCTCTTTCCCAAGGTGAACCTGGATGAGCAAAGAATACTTGTATGCCTGTATCGATCGTGAATTGTTCATGTTGGCTCATTTCTTTACCTTGATCGTATGTCAATGTTTTTTTCAACTCGTCTGGCACTCTTTTGAACGCTTCCGCATAGGATTGCCTCACACTGAGAGCATCTTTCTGATCTCCTAAAGGAACCAGGATCAGGTAGCGGGTAGTGCGCTCCACTAAGGTTCCCAACGCACTTTGCTTATATTTTCCCAGGATCAGGTCTCCCTCCCAATGTCCAGGTACTGTTCGATCTGAAACTTCTTCCGGTCGTTCTTCGATCGACAGCATATTCGCAATTTTGCCTCGCTGTTCTTCAGGTTTCCCTGCTGTTCGAGTCCTGCGATACTTGTGTTCTTGACGCAGTGCCTTGATCAGAGTTTGTTTTAGCTCCCCTCTCGGAAGAACATAGAGGTATTGATAGATCGCTTCATGGGAGATGTGCATGGCCATATTCCAAGGATAATCGATTTTACTCCGTTCTGATATCTCTTTTGGTGACCATTTTTCTTGCAGCTTCTCCAACACATAGTCCCGTAATTGTTCTCCTTGTGCTATTTTGCTCTTGCCTTTTTTTCTGGAAGCAGCTGCCGTCTTTGCTCTCTGGTTTGCAGAGAATGCTCGATAGTTTACCCTCCCTTTATTTCGTTTAATTTCCCGGGCTAATGTACTTGGCGATCGTTCTAGTTCCCTGGCGATGTCTCGCATGGATCTGTTCTGTGCCAGCCCTCTACTGATGCTCTCCCGTTCTTGCTTGTCCAGTCGTTTATATTTGTCCTTTTGCATACGAATGATTTTATCTCCTCATCCGTTGCACTAAATCTTTGATTCAAATATTATAAAGTTTATGTAAGCTAGACAATCTGCTGTGCACGCCTCCGGACTAAAAATTTGGAGGTGCGATTTGACATTAGATGTTGTATTAGTTTCGTTCTTAGTCGGTTCGTATGCGACATTATGGCTAATCCTGCTTCTGGCT
>JAMJFV010000345.1 GCA_023544495.1 ANME-2 cluster archaeon | reverse complement strand
GTAAAACGTAATAACTGATAGACAGTCTTTTGAATGTGGGTTTAGTATGTGCATCTCATATATAAACGTTTTGGCTATTTGTCATGATTATACTAGATAATTCTTTTGTGAGTTTACACCGTTACAGAAATAGAAAACGATAGCTAAACCCATAAAATTCCAAAAATGACCATTACAGTGTAACATAATATTGCATGTTTGAATGTGCCTTTAGAAATCATTTTATTTGATAGCAGATATTGACATATTGGATCTAGATACTACTAATTATGATCGGGAGGATACATTGGATAATAAATGCTGGATATGTGGCAAACAGGAACCTATGATGTTTACCTGTCGCTATTGTGGCAAAACTTTCTGTTCAGACCACAGACTTCCTGAAAGACATGCCTGCGAAGGTCTTGATCGAAATGCAGGATATTCTTCAGGCACCACAGGTACTTCAGGGAACTATAACAGAAGCAGCACCAGAGGTCAGGCATACGGACCTGAAATAGATGATGTTATAAAGAATATGATGAGGGATGCAGCCAAAAATGCTGCAAAAGGAGCAGCTACAGGTGCAGTCCACAGGACAAGGTCATCAATATCGACAAGTCCGTCAATGGCCATCATATTCATCTGCATCATTTCATTCTTCCTTGAACTGATACCAGGCTATGTAGAATTGTTCCAGCTCGTCCCGGACACGATATTCCTGAGACCCTGGACATTGATAACCCACATGTTCCTGCATGCCAGTTTCGGGCATATATTCTTCAACATGCTGGTACTGTTCTTCTTCGGAAGAGAACTGGAAAGACGCATAGGAAAAGACATGTTCCTGTACGTATACTTCATTTCAGGAGTGGTTGCAGCCATTGGATATGCACTGACAAGCAGTGTCAGCTACCCCATGGTCGGAGCCAGCGGTGCCATCATGGGAGTTTTCGCCACACTAACGATATTGGCCCCGGACATGCAAGTATATGTATACTTCATACCAATGAGGATAAAATACGCCCTCATGCTCTTTGTACTGCTTGACTTTGCGCTAATAGGAGCCCCTGACATGATCGCCCATACTGCACACCTTAGTGGTGTCCTGGTGGGACTTTACATGGGACTCCGCATCAGAAATAGCAACAGAAGGCACAGAAGAGCAGAATATGATCCGCGAAGGTGGTGAGACTGAAAGCTAGCCTCCGCCACCTTTCAAGATACCGGCCAAAACCTGAAGAAGGGGAAGAAGTCCCCATACAATTTATTGAAATGGAAGAAAAACTTGCAGGTTGGTCACCTGAACTTAGAAGGACCATATATCTTAATGTATCATCCA
>JAMJFV010000344.1 GCA_023544495.1 ANME-2 cluster archaeon | reverse complement strand
ATTGATCTGGGACCGGACAGGGAAATGCTGATGGAAGAACAAAAGTTCGACATAATGACAGAGCTGGAAGAATTTATATTAGAGTCACCACTGAGGTCACTTATTCTGCTGTTCGCATTATCAGTATCCGTGATATTGATATTCCTCAGGAACTTCCTGAAAGGACTGTAAGAACAGTCCTTTTACTTTTTTTTATTAAATTTAGTCCATATTAGCCGTTTATTTTTCAATTAGTACCTATATCAATTACATCTGTTTTAAAAATGGTAAATTCCATCGTAACGCTTATAGCCTATTCATGACATGTACTCGCAGGTTCGGATGATGTCTGCAGTAATAGGATTAGAAGATGGAACAGTTTTAAAAGGTACTGGTTTCGGTGCCGAAGGTATCGTTTGCGGAGAACTTGTTTTTACTACCCAGTACACTGGATACGAGGAGTCACTTACAGACCCTTCATACACTGGTCAGATATTAATGTTCACGTACCCTTTGATAGGGAACTATGGTGTCAATAATGACACATTCCAGTCCGACGGCGTAAAGGCCGAAGGTCTCGTGGTAAGGGAAGCCTGCCCATCCCCAAGTCACCACCTTTCTACACGTAATATCTACAAGTTGATGGAAGATGAAGGTAAGCCGGGCATATCAGGTATTGATACACGTATGCTTACCATAGGTACCAGAGAGCATGGTACCATGCGTGCTGCACTGATTAACGGCAGCGACGATGGTGAAGAAGCGGTCAGACTGGCAAGGGAACAGCCCGACATATCAAGCCTTGACCTTATCTCAAGGGTCACCTGTAAAGAGCCTTACACAATAGAAAGTCAGGTAAAGACCACTGACAGAAAACACGTTGTGCTCTTTGATCTTGGTATGAAGAAGAACATCTCCTTAAGTCTTCTGAGAAGAGGCGTGGATGTTACAGTCGTGCCTGCCAACATACCTACTTCTGTGATCGAGGATTACAAACCAGATCTGCTTTTCCTTTCCAACGGTCCGGGAGACCCACAGAATGCACAGAACGCTATTGATGTTGTAAAGGACCTTGCAGGAACAATGCCAATATCAGGCATCTGCCTTGGACACCAGGTGATCTCAAGAGCACTTGGAGCAGATACATATAAACTGAAGTTCGGACACCGTGGAGCAAACCAGCCGGTCAAGGACCTGGAATCCGGAATTGTCCACATTACATCACAGAACCACGGTTTTGCCGTTGATGGCGATTCATTTGATGGTACGGATGTGACTGTAACACAGATCAACACTAATGATAATACAGTAGAAGGTATCGAACACAACGATCTTGACATATTCAGTGTCCAGTACCATCCGGAAGCACATGCCGGACCA
>JAMJFV010000343.1 GCA_023544495.1 ANME-2 cluster archaeon | reverse complement strand
GCAAGCGCAGTAACAGTGGACAAGGTTGAAATCAGAGGTCCTGTTATGACCGATACAATTTTACCGGAAATTAACACAAGCAATTTCGCTGGTTTTTACTATGATTTCAAGAACGACCGCGGTACAGAAAAAATGACTGTAGTTATGACCGCAGGATCTAGATTAGTTGGTTTAAATAATTTGATATATTCGACTAGTATCATGAATGTTAATTATTCATCCACCAACTTAGAATATGCAGGTAATGTAGATTTCAAGATGATTGGATATCTTGCAGAAGAATACGTTCCAATTTCAGCTGATGCTTCCAAGTTGTCTAAATTGTTAGTGGACGATAAACAATCTCACACTATCCGAACTGGCCAAGTATATGAACTTGGTGAAGGATATGCAGTCACAGCACAGCAAGTTGATGTTGACGGTAAGAAAGTCTGGTTAGAGTTAACCAAGAACGGGGAATACGTTGCAGATAAGATTATTGAAGTCGCCTCAACCGCACCTTATACCGCTAACGTATGGATATATGATCAGGATATTGCAGGCGAGACCGATGTTGTAACATTGAAGCTCTTTGTTGAGCAGGTGTTCCAGGGTCAAGTAGACAGTCTTGCAGTTATCAAAGGTATCTGGCAGATTTCTGATACAGCTATGGAAGTCAAGACAGATGACAAAGTTGGTAAACTCAAGGTTACAAACATTGGCACAGACACCATCACAATGAAGAATGCTGATAGCTCGTTTACATTGACTCAAAACACTGATGTTAAAATCACCCCAGACCTTGCCTTCAGGGTTGCAGATTCGACGGCCGATATCAGATTCTATTTGATGAAGGAATACACCGCACCTGGTACATACGAGATACGCGGTACTGCAAGAATGATTGTTGCAAATAGTAGCGCAGCAGGTGGTGCAAATGTATCAACGTGGGATGCTGACAGTTTTGCAGGTTTCTTTTATGACTTGAAGAATAATAAGAAATATGAATCACTTACAATCAACAGCGGAGATTATGTATCACCTATTGACACCAATAATAGATCAATTGCAGAAAGTGCACTTGTATATACTGCACAAATCAAGAGTGCTAACTATTCATCCACCAACTTAGAATATGCTGGTACTGTAGATTTTAATAAGATTGGATATCTTGCAGAAGAATACGTTCCAATTTCAGCTGATGCTTCCAAGTTGTCTAAATTGTTAGTGGACGATAAACAATCTCACACTATCCGAACTGGCCAAGTATATGAACTTGGTGAAGGATATGCAGTCACAGCACAGCAAGTTGATGTTGACGGTAAGAAAGTCTGGTTAGAGTTAACCAAGAACGGGGAATACGTTGCAGATAAGATTATTGAAGT
>JAMJFV010000342.1 GCA_023544495.1 ANME-2 cluster archaeon | reverse complement strand
ACATGCTGGCTGATTTATCCCAGATACGGTTGCCTGATTCATAGGTTGCTGGTTGAACGGTGACGGTTTTCGATGGAGATGTTTGAACAGGTATATTAACACCATCCGAAGCCTCGAATTTAAAAGAATAATCCTTTGCTGATGATGTTGTAGTTAGTGTAGTAATGTATTCATAAGTAATCCCAGCATCAGGATTGTCAGAATCGGTAGTTGTCATTCCATAAGAGGTTCCATCAATGATCACGTCAACATAATCTGGTGCATCATTATCAATGTCAGTATATTCTACTGAAAATTTTACTTTTAGCGGTGAAATACCTGTCGAAACGTTGGACCCATCATTAGTTAGTGTTGGCGAATGATTATTGGAGATAGTAAAAGTATTATTTGACATATCACTTGCAGTACCACTTCTATTATCAGTGGCAATGGCAACAATCTGGTAGTTGGGACCATTTGTGCTAACAAGAGTATCCCAGCTTACCTGATAAGTTGGCCCGGTTGTGGCAGAATTAATTAGGTATTTATTTGTTCCTCCATCAGTTGTATAATAAAAGTCAACCGTTGTGATAGAACCATCTGGGTCATTGGCACTGGCTTGTAATGTAATTGTTCCATTTGATATTGTTTCATTACCATTTGGCCATAGAACAGAAACGATAGGTGAGACATTTGGAATATTCAGGATAGTAAAATTGGAATTAGATGTGTCGTTGGATGTTAATCCAATATCATCAGTGGCAACTGCTTTAATGAGATATTGTGTGCCGTTTGGATATGCCGTTGTGTTCCAGTCGTAAGTATATGGCGATGAAGTATCTGTTCCCGATGGGAATGGGGTCCAGCTACTTCCGTTATTTGATGAATAAGAAAATGTAACATCATTGACACTTACATCATCAGATGCAGTTGCGGTTATGGTCACTTCATCTGATAGTGTTTCACCACCATCAGGATAAGTAACTTGAACAGAAGGTGGGGTATTCAATATAGTAAACACTATTATTGATGTGTTCTCACCCGTATCAGTGCTGTTATCTTCAGCCACAGCTTTAATGGAATAATTATTACCATTGGGAACGCTGGTAGTGTCCCAGTCGAGATAATGCGTACTACCTGAACTGGTCGAATTTGGATTAATATATGTCCAACCAGTGCCATTATTATTTTGATAAAAATCGACCTTCATGATGTACCCATCAGAGTCCGTAGCAGTCGCTTCAAGCTGGACGATCCCTGTAACTGACCCCCCGCTGGGTTCAACATCTGTAACAACCGGCACTACCGCCTGGACCGTACCTATGATCAAACTGATAAACAACAATCCCACAAGAAAATTTCGTATCCCGCTCATAAAATCATAACCTGATTAGATTCTTTATGAATATTCATAACCATTTAAC
>JAMJFV010000341.1 GCA_023544495.1 ANME-2 cluster archaeon | reverse complement strand
CTACATCACCGAACTGTACCAATGCATCGTGCCATAACGGTGGCTGGATGCATAATGATAGTCTCACCAAACCTGTGCTGGTACTGGCAAATTCAAGTGTATGTACCGTTTGTCATAACGGAAGCTATCCGGTAGTTACAGGCATAAAGCAGCTACATAACGGTTCAGTGAACTGTACTGAATGCCATTTATCAGTCAAGCAGGACATACATGGTGTCAAATACCTGCAGCAGGACGATACCTTCAACACCTCCAACAGCAGTGCCGTTGACTGTGTCCGTTGCCATAACAATAACACCGCACTGAACAACATCAGCATGACCCGCCCACTCGTCGCCGACGATAACGGCAGCATGTTCACCCACAGCGATAACGCCAGTAACGGTACCCGCTGGAACACCACCGCATACTGGACCACCACCAATGAAGCCTGTGAATACTGCCACAGCGACACCAAACACAGCACTACCGCCACCGGACTCATCGAGACCATCCGTTACGGCCAAACACTGAACACCACCCTGACCAGTGACGACATCTGGTGTGGCGGTTGCCACGTCCAGACTGCCACCAATTACAATGGTACCCAGTGGACCCCAATTCCACCTACCATCGTCACCAACAACACCGGTAACAACACCACCTGGGACGGCACCGGCCAGGTCTGGTACAACCACTCATTCATGAGCACCTTCAACGACACCGACTGCCAGCCCTGTCACGGCAGCCTGCTCTCAGCCACCCCGACCACCAAAGAATTCGCGCACAAAGTCGCAGTCGGCGGTTTCGGAGCAGACTGTATCTCATGCCATGATATCGGTGGTTCAACACCTAAGATCAACGTCACCGCCCTGAATAACTCACTCTCGCTCCACCAGAACATCCAGAACTACACTGAGATAGGCAATCCATACAGCGGAGTAAGTGACACCAACAAGATCTGCTGGGCCTGCCATGTCAACGACAGCACCTATCCAGCTACTCTTGGCACACACGCCGACAGACTCGGTGACTTCAACAGCGTTGCAGTATACACCTGCGAGGACTGTCACATCAGCAGTGAACCCACGAACCTGACAGGGAAAGCCCCTGACGTGTTCGAACACTTTTACAGTGGTGAAGAGCTTAAAGCCGGTAACAGCAGCAGCAACATGTCTTCCTGCGTCGTCTGCCATAACCTTACTGAGATGAAACTCCTGAGCAGCGGACCAGTTGGAGCCGATGCCCCAACCAATGATACCTACCTCATCTCCCACTACGGTAAGAAGAGGACCGACCTGCGTACCTGGAGCGGCGGCGTCAACTGCAGTTACTGCCACCAGGCCGGTTCAGCTTTCAACAGCACCAGCATCATGGTCAATCCAACCTTCAATGCCAGCGTGCCCGAACACAGCCTGAACGCCG
>JAMJFV010000340.1 GCA_023544495.1 ANME-2 cluster archaeon | reverse complement strand
GTTGGTTCTGATACTGTATAGTTCAGGTTCACATTACCCACATTGTATGTCATATTTACTGGCGATATAATTGTGATTACAGGTGGTATGAAATAATTAGACCCATCGGGCTGATATGCCCAGTTAATCAAAATATTGTTTGCAGTGATGCTTATAACTTCGAACTTGGCATATTTTCCAGAGATATTAACACAGTATGTGTTGCCTACCACAGGTGATATTGACCCATTCACGTATCCGGTTGTTGGTGCTGTAATAACATTATTTATGGAACCTGCACCCATATCAACCAGATTACCGAAGATGTTTAATGTCTGGTCAAACCTTAAAGCACCATCTCCTTCTACCATTATGAAATCATTCTCGACTTCACCTATATCGAAGGAAAAAACATCGCCTGTGAATTCATTAATATCCAGTATATCAGTTCCTGAAGGCAAAACGTTGGAATCATGATACTGTTCACCACCGAAGAAGGTGTTGTATGTTCCATTGACCAATACACTGCCATCAACATCAGAGAACTGCCAGATATCATCAACCAGGACAATCCATGATTTATTGTTGTTCAAGAATTTTATATAATTAACTGTACCATTAATTATCAAATCACTGGTAGCATTTCTGTATTCATAGGTCGATAAGTTGCGAAACACCGCACTAAGCAAATCAGTCCCGTCTTTATCAACTAACAACCATATCTTTGAACCAGTAACATCAATTTCGAGTACTGATATTGTATAATTCTGGTATCCTTTCATGTATGGAGGAATTTTTTCTATTATAGGTTGTTCAGCTGTACCAAGCAATGTAATCCAGAACTGCCTGCCGTACGTCTGCTTCCACTGTATCTCATTTGAAGAATTGAAAGTGGCTGAATCTCCCATATAGTCTATAGTGGTCCCGTAACCCATTACGGCAGGGAGTTCATGGTACGTTATACCGCCCTTGAAAAGAAGTTCAACATCAGGCTTATATGTCTTATCGCTCAGGGTATTATTTACTGTATAGTTTACCCAGATGCTGAATTCCTGGATATCAAGTCCTTCGTCAAAGGTCCATCTATAACTAGTTTCATTGTCTTCATGATCAGATTCAACAGAGAAGTTGGTAATGTTGATACAGTCATCAGACTGAGCACCTGGTATTACAGTGATACCTGACTCATTTACAAAGAAAATCTCAACCAGGAAATTGTCCTTCCAGAAACTGTTGTTGATTGTGAGATTTATGGTGCTGTTTGTAATTCCAACAGGAATGAACGTCTGGGATACATTTCTCTCCACCATGATTCCCATATCATAGGGCATGTTGTCCTCGTCCAAGTATTCCTGGGATACGAAACTGCCATTGGGTATGGTATTCACTCCGGCAGTAGAATGATTGAGGTAGGCGTAATTGCTTG
>JAMJFV010000033.1 GCA_023544495.1 ANME-2 cluster archaeon | reverse complement strand
AAGCTCTTCATGGTCCATACTATGAATGGACACGAAAGGTTCAGGGGAAAACGGTATCTGTGAGGTTGAAAAAGAATGAAGCTGAGCAGTTAATGGAATGGATCGGGAACAAAAGACGTTTTTATGAGATTATTTCAAAGATGGAAAAAATCTCGATTGAAGCAGCGAATTTAATTCGGATTTAAGCGATTTTAAAACTGCGGAAAATAGGTTCATGCAGTTAATAGATATATAAATTATCCTGCATTTTAAATCTAAATAAAAACTGAAAATGGGCGAGATTATGACTGATAATTATGAAAACCAGCTTATGCTTCACACCAGAACTTGTAAAGTTTCTTCACGTCTGTGTCATTCATGGGCTAGAAAACATCACACAGAACCCTTCTCGCGTATTGAAAGATAAGTTGGTTGGCTTTGAAGACCTTGTAATTCAAGACAGCACAATTATCCGACTACACAAGAAAATCCTCTCTACGGTCGGATTAACTTGAGTACAAAAAGTTATACTTCATATACGATAAAAAACATTTTCAGGGTTAACACCTGCATCAAGCAACCGTTTGATAGACTGGCATATTAGTGTAGATTTCCCACATCTCCTGATGCCGAGAATCGCTAGTATTTCCCTGTTCTCCAGATTATGAGATATTTTTTCAAGATATTTTGTGCAATCATAATAGTTGTAATGGGGATAATAGAACTATTTTTCAGATAGCATTACAAAATTCACCCCAGTGCCCCTATCTGTGTGCCCCTGACAGACCTGCGGTAGTGTTTACTGATCCGAGTGGTTTCGTCCATATTTTCCGGCGTCATCCATACCACATGCGGGAACTCCGAACCCGTGAATGCCTGCCTGAAAGCATGGTAGATGCTATCGTCCACCCCACCCTGAGCGTGCAGTGCTTTGATGGCACCCCATCCCCAATCAGTGACAAGTGCTTCAATCGCCTCTATGCCGTTCCTTTCAAATACATCTACCAGCAGCGCCGTGACCATGCAGTTCCCAGACATCACAGCCACATTGCAGTTGGATATAGCATACTCATTGCCGTTGAATGAGAGTGCCAGCCCATCCGCTTCCCTGGTCTTTTTCAGCATTTTCCAGTCAGTGATGCTGTCTCCGATGGTGGCCGAGCATTCCAGACCTGTATCTTCCTTCTTAAGTGCCGAGGTCACAGCCTCATATTTCCGGGTACCTCCTACCGGCCTGACGTCCTTCAATATCTTTGAAAAGCCTGTGGACGGCAGCTCATCCCAGAAGAAATTGTCCATCTGCTGCAGCGCTCCAACAACAGTGTCGTCCATCTCACCGGGGTCTGTATCCATACTAATATCCATCTCAGGCATGGACAGAATGGTACCGGCCATCTGCCGTACCATTGTCTTATCCATATCTGATATATTCCTTGCATAATCATCTATGGGAAACCATGTACAATAGGTATTTTCAACTGGTATCCCTGCCAGAAATGTGGAATAATGCACATACTGGTGATAACTGGTACTGATGATGTTCATTGAATAATTACAATTACGCCTTAGCATCTCGA
This sequence comes from ANME-2 cluster archaeon, assembly GCA_023544495.1. Classification (GTDB taxonomy): domain Archaea; phylum Halobacteriota; class Methanosarcinia; order Methanosarcinales; family Methanocomedenaceae; genus Methanocomedens_B. The sequence continues at coordinate 13,638 of JAMJFV010000033.1, read as the reverse complement.
TCGCTTTAATGGAGCCCGCAATAAAATTGGCATTGTCCTTTGCCCGTGCCGTGAGGAAGTCATCATCCAGGCCAAAGGCTATCAGGAAGGGAGCAATCAGGGCAAGGGTGTTTCCCGGCTCATAGTCCTGTTTATTTACTACATACGCCAGGTAATCATCATAGGCACTGATAGCCGCAAACAATTGTTCACCACCTTCAATTCCCTGCCGCATGATATCAAAAGCATGATCTGCAGTGACCCATGGTCCTTCCCAGTCCGAGTTTATCATTCAAATCCCCTGTTTACGATATTAACAGACCATAGATGTATGTGGTCACTCAAATTGATTGTGATAAAATATGTATCAGAGTAATTCAAATATGCTAATGCCTGTCAAGGTGAGCAGGGTCACCACAACTCCTGCTATCAGCACACCAGCAAAGATAGCTAGCAAGGCGTGCCTGAACTTAATACCGAATACAAACGCTGCAGCACATCCGGTCCAGGCACCCGTGACCGGCAAAGGCACTGCAACAAATAAGGTAAGTGCAAGTGTCCCGTATCTCTCAAATCTTTCACTGTGGTTATGGTGGGTCCTGGTGAACAGCCATGTGAAGAATATATCAAAAATCCTCCAGCGTCTCAGGAAATCCGAAACCGGTTCAAGATACAATAACAGCGGAATAACAGGAATCATATTGCCGAGCACTGCCAGGAAATATGCTTCAGGGACAGACATCCCGTACCCACCCACACCCACCGGAGCCAGTGCAAGGGGTATTGCCCCCCTCAGTTCCGATACCGGCAGCATACCAATGATAATCGTGGCCACCCAATGCGGTATCCACGAAATGAGACTGGCAATGGTAACGCTGATTGTCATTGACCTTTCCCGGCCAGTACGAAATACGCAAGCAGCGCTTCCAGCTGTATACGCTCATTGGCTCCTTCGGTCAGCCTGAAATCGATCTCGCCGATACGGTCCATTAACTTCACTTTCAGGATGTCAGGGATGGTCTTATCGAACATTGTCCTGTGCAGCTGGACGATTATATCCTCGCCTGAAAGGCCCTGGTTGATAAGCAGGGTATCCAGTTGTTTGCGGGCACCAAGGAAGTCTCCGGTTAGCGACAGGTCGATAAGTAACCCGATCTCTTCGGGCCTGGCGGTAGCAGTTATCTGGTAGATGGCATCCATGTCAACCTTTTTTTCCAGCAGGCCGGCAGCCTGAAGTGAATTTATGGCTTTGCGCATGTCGCCCTGTGATACGTATTTGATGGCTTCCATTCCTTCTTCAGTGACCTCAAGTCCTTCTTCTTTGGCATATTTTTCCATGGTCCGCCGCAGTGCGCTCTGGGCATCTGAGGTCAGGGCATCTGCCTCGTCCAGGAATATTATCTTGAAATCTGCTTCACCAAGCGGAGATGTCCTGGCAAAGTTCTTTATCTTGTTCCTGACGACATCGATGCCCCTCTCATCGCTGGCGTTGAGTTCGGTGAAGTTGTTGGTCCAGGTCTCGCCGAACAGTTCCCTGGCAATGGAGATAGCAGAAGCGGTTTTACCCACGCCGGGCGGGCCCGAGAACATCAGGTGGGGCAGGTTGCCTGATCTTACGTATGACAGGAGGCGTTTTATAACCTCATCCTGTCCGACCACATCTTTCAGGCTGAAGGGGCGGTATTTTTCAATCCAGATCTCTTCTTTAATGGTGACAACCTCCTTATCGGATGGTTGTATATAGGGTTTGGTGGGTATAAGGTTTTTTACAATTGTCGCCCGGAAAACAGGTGGTCACAAATACTTACCTGTATACGGTAATACTAAAAAAGAAGGATGGTGGATTGGTCCACCTAACAAATCATTACTGGCTTGAGATTGACTTCATGCACTAAGCTGGTCTGTCTCACCCAGAGTTCATCAAGTCTTTCTCTGGCATCCAGGAAAAGGGCCTCGATGTTATCGATTTCGCACAGGCTGCAATTACCACAATTTGAACATCTCTGGTGCAGCTGATACGAGCGTTCTTCCAGTTTTTCAAGTCCGGTCTCAATGACCGACCTGGTGTTGAGGAATTTGTTCTCTTCAGCATCGTGTATTATTGTAGGTACCAGTTGAAAATATATTGTTTTCAGGCGACTGCAAGGGTCTAAAGTTACCATTTTTCTTAATCCTTTTTTTTGTTTTGGCATATAATATATATAATAAACCTCTATATATATTATAACAAATAATAATATCACATCATACAGTATTTAAATGTTTCGGTTGGAATTAGTATCTCCGAACAACTGCCAAATTTTGTTTAATATGTCCTCCTTATATGCGGAGATGGAGGATTGAAAACGGTTTTCGTGTTCAGGACGAGGCATATATTATGTCTAAATCAAAGGATGTCAGTATAAGATATTTTTATTTTGCTTATGAGCAAGTGCTGCAATTGCTATGGGTTGTATTGTACAAAGAGGAAGTAAGTTTCAAAGTGTTCATGATAGATATGTACGAAGAGTGCGTAGCACGATCAAAGAATATATGATTAGATGGCATAAGACCTCATTGGCAAAGGAAAGGGGGTTAGGAGAATATTGTCCCAAGACCTGATAAAATCTGTTTTATCTGGAATATTACTTTCACTCCGCTTGGGTACAGGTTATGTTGTTTCATGAGTATTGTAAATAACGCAAAAAACACATCTCTACAAGACAATCAACAACTTATGGTATCAACATGCACCAGACACTTCAGAAATACTTTGGCTATACAGGATTTCGACCGCATCAGGAAGATATTATCAGGGATGTCCTTGAGAAAAAAGACACTTTTGTTTTGATACCTACCGGAGGTGGAAAATCGCTCTGTTTCCAGCTTCCTGCTCTGCTTATGGAAGGGGTGACCGTGGTAATTTCACCGCTCATTTCACTGATGAAGGACCAGGTTGACAGTTTGAGGTCAAATGGCATAGCTGCAGCTTATCTTAACAGTACTCAATCCCCTCAAGAAGTATCTGAGGTCACATCTGCTATCCTTGATAACCATTTAAAGATACTGTATGTGGCACCGGAACGGCTTTTGATGTCACAGACACTTGGATTATTGAAACAGGTGAAGGTCAGCTTGTTCGCTGTTGATGAAGCCCATTGCATCTCGGAATGGGGACATGATTTCAGACCTGAATATCGCAGGATCAGGACATTACGTTCACGATTCCCGGACGTTCCAATAATAGCACTGACAGCTACTGCAACCATAAAAGTTCAGGAAGATATCACAACGCAACTGAGCATGGATGGATTCAACACCTATGTGGCGGGTTTTGACCGGCCAAACCTATTCTACCAGGTCTGGCCAAAAAAAGACACATATGCTCAATTGCTCGGGTTCCTGAAAAAGCACAGGGGCGATTCAGGTATCATCTACTGCCAGAGCCGTAACAGTGTGGATACACTGACAGCAAAGCTCCAGCGTAGCGGTTTTAGGGCTTTGCCGTACCATGCCGGGTTGTCCGACATCCAGCGGGCAAGGAACCAGGAATGTTTCATAAAGGATGATACTGATATCATTGTTGCAACCATCGCTTTTGGCATGGGTATTGACAAACCCAACGTACGTTTTGTCATACATCATGACCTGCCAAAGAACCTTGAAGGCTACTACCAGGAGACCGGACGGGGCGGCCGGGATGGGTTGGAGTGTGACTGCATTTTGTTCTTTAGTCATGGGGACCGGTATAAGATAGAATATTTCATCAATAAGAAAAAAAGCAAGAAAGAGCAGGATACTGCATTGGCACAGCTCAGGGCCATGACCAGTTACTGCGAGAGCAGTACCTGCCGGAGGGAAATACTGCTCAGTTATTTTGGTGAGAAACCATCAGGACGGAATTGCGGTAAATGCGATGTCTGTATTTCGCCCAGGGAAACCTTCGATGGCACCGGGGCCGCACAAAAGGTACTGGCTTGTATAGATGAACTTGACCAGCGGTTCGGGATGAATCACGTGATCGATGTACTGATAGGCTCACAGAATAAGAAAATAACTGTAAAACGCCACCAAATGCTGAAAAGTCATGGAAAAGGGGCTGAATATTCCAAATACCAATGGCAGGCCATTACAAGGGAACTGATACAACTCGGATTGTTATGCGTTGAAGGTGCAAAATATCCTGTACTCACATTGAACCAGAACAGCAGGGATGTATTGAATGGACAGCGAGAGGTAACACTGGCCAAACCTGTAGAAGAGGTTGCAGTAATACAGACGCAGGAGAATACGCCTATCGAAACAGGGCTTTTTAACAGGTTAAGGACGTTAAGAAAAACACTGGCTGACAGGAAAAACCTGCCGCCATATATTATTTTTTCAGATTCCAGTTTGAAGGAGATGGCTTCAAAGGTACCCAGGACGCACCAGGAGTTCCTGAACATAACAGGCGTAGGTGAGAATAAATTGGTGAAATATGGCGATGCTTTCTTATCAGAGATTGCCGCCCACCTGCAAGAACAGCCTGAACAAAGCAAGAATCCATCCAGAGCCGGACAGGGTAGTTTATCTCCCACACAGCAGGAAACTCTTGTTCTCTATAGGCAGGGTCTGACCATACAACAGATCGCGAATGCCAGGAACCTTAGTACCAGCACCATTATCGTCCATATAGAGAAACTCGTCCTCACAGGTGAGATCGATTCCATAGACGAGTGGGTAGATGTACATAAGCAGCAGGCAATCAAGAAGGTAATATTAGAAGTCGGGTCCGAATATTTGTTTCCCATTAAGGAGAAACTGGGTGATGGTTGCCTGTATAATGAGATAAAACTGGTAAGGGCCGCTGTAATGGCTGAAGCGGCATTTAGTCCTGTGTAGCTTACTATACCAGTACATCAAGTCTGGAAGGATCATTCCCTTTCGTCAATAGGCACGTAACTCAACCCCTCAGGTCCAACATATAATGCCCTGGGGCGGAATATGCGATTATGCTCAATGTATTCTACAATCCTGGCAACCCACCCCGCAGTCCGGCTTACTGCAAATATGGGAGTGAACATATTGGTCGGGATACCCAGACAGTAGTAGACCAGACCTGAATAGAAATCAACATTAGGGCAAACGCCTTTCTTTCCATAAGCCTTTATACCTCGTTTTTCAATGGTCCTGGCTATCTTGAACAGACACTCGTTCCCTGTGATAATGGAAATATCCTCAGCATACTGCCGGAGTATTTTTGCCCTAGGATCGATCGTGCTGTACACCCTGTGTCCAAATCCCACCAACTTCTTCTTATTTGCAATAACCTCATCAGCGTAACGTTTTGCATCTTCCTGGGAATGGAGGTCAAGAAGGATATTGATGACCATTTCATTAGCGCCTCCATGTAGCGGTCCCTTCAGGGCCGATATTCCCGCAGTAATAGCAGAATGAATATCACTCAGGGTAGCTGCTACCACAAGGCACGCAAACGTCGATGCATTCATGCCATGGTCTGCATGCAGGATAAGTGAAACGTCCATGATCTTCTCGGCCAGGGGTTCAGCCAGTTCACCATTTATCATGTAGAGAAAATTCGCTGCGTGGCCCAGTCCGGGGTCAGGCGGTACCGGTAGTTCATTGTTCAGTATCCTGGCAATACTAGCCGTTAACGTAGGCATCTGTGCGATAAGTCTGATCCCCATTTCCCGTTTACCTTCAATATCCTGGGCCACCTGACATGTCTCATCAATACATTCCATCAGTGATATGCCGGAGCGGAGCATAGACATCGGATGGCATGGGCAGGGAGTCCCCGCAAGCCTATCCAGCACTTCATCCATCACCGGCCTGTAGGAGACGAGCTTGTCATTGAAAACTTCAAGTTCGGTCCTGTCAGGGAGTTTGCCATATAACAGCAGGAAAACCGTTTCTTCGAATGTGGAATATTCTGCCAGGTCAAAAATATCATACCCCCGGTACACCAGTTTGCCTTTCTGTCCGTCCAGGTAACCGATGCTCGTAGTACTGGCAATCACATCTTCAAGCCCTTCCGATATATCCAGGTTTTCATCAGGACTGTTTCTCATAGATAACCCATATATATCATTGAACACAATTGCAAATATACTATTCTATTAAAATTACGTTGAAAACTGCTGGAACTGACACCTCAACCTGTTCCTCTGGTCTTTCCAAGGAACCTCTCTACAGTTCCCGCATTACCAAACACATCCTCTCGATGCCCTTTTTTGTTAATAAAAAGTCCTATCAGTACCAGCAGCAATCCCAAATTAGGATTTTGCTGTACAATCATTACACCCAGAAGCGCCAGCGTCATAGCGGCCATCCCTTTCATTGCACCACGTCTGTATGATTCCAGTTTGGTCCGCCTGAATATGCGAATATCCCTCAGGGTCAAAAACGCCACAACCCCAAACGCTGCTATTGAAATTGCAAAATACATCACTTATCCCCTCTTATGTTGCAGATATTCCCTGATTATGGCAGGAAAGGACCTGGCCTCAACAAAACGTAGTCCCAGCTGTTCCGCCCATTTCTGCACTCCCATATCCGATGCCACCACTGCAGCATCAAGTTCCTTTGCAAGCAGCAACACGTCGATATCAGGTGCACTGTCCAGAATGCCGTATCGCAGGGCTGTGCGGTATTTATCCCTGAACTTGCCTACTATACTGCCGATGATATCACGTTCTATCTCCAACTCTATCTTCCTTTTATCCTTGGCCTCGGAAGTCGTGAAAAGGCATTCAGTGGCCGCTTCCCAGATGGCATCCTCGGCTACGTTCATTCCCTTGTTGATGCGGGTCCGCATGTAGTCAACGTATTCATAGAATATCTTGGATGGTATCTTCACCTCGTACCGGTCAGGTGTCTTTTTCACCAGCCAGGTATCTATCTTGGCAATTACTTCGTCATTGCACCCGTTATTCTTGGCAAAATCCTTCAGTTCATTGTAGACCGAAGGAAAGGGCACGTAACAACTGATATCAAAAGACAGGCGGGCATCAGCAATCGTATTGAGGATACCGCTTATCCCATCACATAGATTTCTGTAACCTTCTACTTCCCTGGTAGTGGAATCAGTCAAAGCACTGGTATCAAGCACAAACCGCTGGCGTATCATAGCATAACACTCAATATTATTCAATAATATATTGAAAGTTGTAGATACAAAAGCCTTGCTATACGTTATGAATCTTAATACAGTGTTTCACACCGGTCTGAAAAACACGTGATCTCATTACGAATCCGTACTTTATCTCCCATATCCACATGTGCAGAGATGACCTTTTCAACAGAACATGCATCTGCAAGTACCCTGCCCCGGCCATCGATTATTACTGATCCGCCCCCGAAAACATTGGAGGGGTCCGCTCCCACACGATTGCAGGCAGCATGAGGTACCTGGTTCTCAATGGCCCGGGCCCGTACCAGCACATCCCAATGTTCCTGGCGAAGGGATGGGAACTGGGCGACGGTCACCAGGATATCTACACCATCAAGTGCCAGTTTTCGCGCCATTTCAGGGAACCTGATATCATAACATATCATAAGCCCGACCAGTCCCTGCGAGGTCCTGATGGGCTCAATGGAGTCCCCGGCTGTGAAGTGGTGCTTTTCTGCCCCAAAGGGATGCACCTTTTTATACGTACCTGCTACTTCACCATTATCCAGCACAAACCCAAGGTTATAGAACCGTCCGCCCGGTGCAGATATTATGATGGAGCCTATTATGATATTATTGTACGCTTTAGACATCTGCCTTAACATCTCAATAGTCGGATACGGTTCAGATTCAGCTATCTCGTCAATACGGTCATAACAAAAACCGGTGGTGAATACTTCGGGAAAGACCACCATGTCTGTATCGCACGTGCCTGAAAACTCAAGGGCACGCTGAAGATTGTGCTGTTTCCGGCAGAATGCAACATCCATCTGTACGAGCGATACGTTCACAATCAATCATTTTATAATTAAAGTACATAAATATGATATACGATATACAGTCATAACGAACCATGTACCTGAAACAATACGAAGCCATCATCATGGATAATGACCGGACCCGGCAATCCAGTTTCACTATAGCAGTAGAAGAGACATTCGAACTGTATGTGAACAATACACATATCGCTACCATACTTGCTTCCCCTGCACAACTCGAACAACTTGCAATAGGGTATCTTGTATGTGAAGGCATTGTCAGTACTCCCACTGACATCAAGGACGTAAGTATCGATAATGAGCACAGGATATTCACTCAGATCACGACCAATGGTGTTTTCGACCTCTGGTACGAGATACGGTCGTCAGGCTGTATCGGTGTGAACTGGGAACACAATGAGGATATCAATGTGGATTCGGATGTTCATTTTTCCCCTGATATTGTTAAAAGTTCAGTGCATCACATAGAATCCGATATATACCACCAGACCAGGGGAACCCATGCAGCATGCTTCATCAACAGGGATGGTAGTTGTGTTGCCCGGGCATTAGATGTAGGGCGGCACAATGCCATTGACAAGGTCATCGGGCAGGCCCTGATGGACGGGTTCATACCAGGTGAACATTTTATTCTCTCATCAGGGCGTCAGCCCGGGGGGATGATATTAAAGGCGGCGCGAGCAGGCGTCCCGATGGTAGTTACCAAGACCGCACCATTGAATAGCGGAATAGAGGCTGCAAAGCATACAGGTATTTGCCTGGTTGGATTTGCCACCAGTGAAAGTATGACCGTATTTACCAACGACTGGCGTTTAAATGAGTAAGCCTATTCATCATGATTATTTATGGATTAATGCTCCAAGTTCTCTAATTTGTTTACAGGGACACAATAATTATATAAATAAGAAGCTCTAAATATATATTTAGCGATAGAAAATAATCTGTTGCTACATAGGTCGAAAATTTGTCAGGCGGTATCCGTATTTATCCTGCGGGTACCGCGCAATAAAATATTTTTTATGTGGAAAGTCTTTTGTTTATTCCTCGGGTATAGTAGGGTAATGAAGCACAAATATCTTTTATTAATATCATTTATGCTGATCATTATCGCAATTGAACCAGCTGTATCAGAACCCGTTATTGATATCATATCCATATTCTCTGATGAACATTCCATGGATGTGACCCTGCGCTCAGGCAACGAGCCTGTGCACGGACAGGTTCTATTCAAGCTTATGCACAAAACCGATGTCGTGGAAACACGAACACTGGATCTTGAGATGGATGCCAGAACTGAGACCACAAAGATAATTATGTGGGAGACACGGCCACAATTTGAGACCTACGTTGCCACAGCAAGTGTATATGTGAACGGCGAATCCGTAGCACAGAAGTCGTATCCCTTTTCCTATGGGTTCGTTGTGTTGCCACGATTCCAGGTGGTGGACCTGAGCGCAGACAGCAGCGGGGTTGACCTGCTGGTCAAACCCAGAAGCATGACCAATCCCGCTGTAGCGGATTTTGTGTTCCAGTTGATCCAGGACGGAGACATCATTTATTCAGAGACAAAAGATGACATACCTGTTATCCAGTCCACGCAGGTTCTCATCAACTGGCCCATCCTGCTCGATGACCATACCGAGTATATGGTCCGCGTTAAAGCATACTCCCATATCCCAAACATCACTTCCTCTTATATGACCAGTTACACATCCCGGCAGAAGGTTGAAATTGACAATACTGATGTGGATGTAGACGATTTTGGTGCCAGTGTGACCCTGTTTGGCCGCTCTCAGGTGCCCTTTGACGGTAACGTGGACGTGCAGCTCCAAAAGGAGGGAAGTGTTCCCCTTGTGTTCACAGGCAGACCTGAAATACTGACCCTGAACAGGGATGATACCGTGGGTATCCTCTGGGATGGCATAGCTCCGGGCACGTATTACGTTACTATCCTCGTAAAAACACAGGACCTGGAAATACTGGACCGCTATGAAACCGTGCTTTTGATACCTGAACCTATAAATCCGGTAAACCAGCCCACTGCAACACAGACGCCCGGTTTTGGTGTGTTGATGGGGATACTGGGCATCATTGCCACGGCCACAGTAGTAAGAAAAATGTAAGGGGTGGGATCTTTGCTTGACATTATCCTGAGAAATTTATCCCAGCGCAAGGTCAGGACCGGACTGACCGTGTTCGGGATAGCCCTGGGCATATTCGCAGTCATCGTTATGGGTTCTATGTCCGAGAACTTTAACCAGACCTTCGAGACCTCATTTTCACTGACTGCAGATAAGATCCGCGTGTTCGGTTCAAGTGGCGTGTTCGGTGGGAGCGTGACCACCGGCAAGGCGGCTGAGGTCAGGAAAGTACCCGGAGTAAAGGATGCTTACGGACTGTTAATGGCACCGCTGGAGGAAGGAGGCGCCATGAGCTTCGGTGGTAACCAGATCGTGGGATTGCCGCCGGAAAAATCCCAGACCGTACTGGGCCCTGTCAAGGTTAAGCAAGGGAGGTTCCTCATGAGGGGTGACAGGTACGAAACGATGATTGGCACGAGCATAGCAACCCAATATAACATTGGCGTGGGGGACCGTATCGAGATACGGGACAAGTACTTCACCGTGGTCGGCCTGCTGGAATATACCGGTAGTTTTTTTGATGCCACGGCAGCCGTTCCTCTTGATAGTGCCCAGGATGTTTATGATATGGGTGATATGGTTTCCATGATATTTGTCATTCCCGATGACGGGGTCGACGGTGACCTGCTGGCCAGGCGGATCAAGCTCAGCGTGGAAGGAGTGGATACACTTTCACCCAGTGAACTTGAAAAAGAGGCCAGACAGAGCCTGATGATATTCTCTGTGATCACGGTCAGCGCAGCTGTCCTGGCTGCCATTATCGGCGGCCTGAGCGTCATGAACACCATGCTCATGTCGGTGATGGAGCGTACCAAGGAATTTGGCATATTGAAGGCAATGGGGGCTGAGAGGAGAGATATCCTGATAATGACGGTGGGCGAGGCTGCCATAATGGGTCTGCTGGGAGGTCTGCTGGGATTGGCATGTGGGTGGGTCGTTGTCTATGGTATGAACCTTTGGCTGGCCGAGAAAGGGATCGTGCTGTTCCTTATCACGTATCGGCTGGTGGCCATTGCCATGCTGTTCGCCATATTACTTGGTACCCTCTCGGGTATCTACCCTGCCCTGCGGGCATCCCGTATGAGTCCTATGGAGGCATTGCGGTATGAATAATGCTAAGGCAGACATTATTTTGAAGACCCGCGGTCTGAAGGAGACCTACATGCAGGGCAAGGTGCCTGTACATGCATTACAGGGTGTGGACATGGAGGTGAAGCGAGGTGAATTGATAAGTATCGTGGGCCCATCCGGTTCCGGGAAATCTACCTTGCTATCGATCATCGGTATGCTGGAAATACCTACTGAAGGGGAGGTGTTCATTGACGGCGTTGAGGTGACCGGAGTTAAAGTGAAGGACATTCCAAGACTGCGTCGTGAGAAGATAGGGTTCGTGTTCCAGCACTTCAACCTGCTACCCGCCCTCACTGCACTGGGGAATGTAGAGATAGCGATGAGGTTTGCCAGGGTTCCGAAGAAAGAGCGGATAAGGCGGGCCACTGAAGTGCTGACCGAGATGGGATTGGGTGAACGTTTAAACCATAAACCCTCTGAATTGAGCGGCGGGGAGCAGCAGAGGGTGAGCATCGCCAGGGCACTTGCCAATAAGCCTTCAATTATTCTGGCCGATGAACCTACAGGAGAAGTGGATACCAGGACCAGGGACCTTATTGTGGGTATCCTGCGGCGGCTGTCTGATGGTGGACAGACTGTGATCATTGTTACGCATGATGTGTGGGTAGCTGAGCGGACAGACAGGATTATCAGGCTTGTAGACGGGAAGGTTGAGGATTCGTGACTTTGTTGACTCCCGGATTTCGCAAATCTCAAAAAGGCTTCCGGGAGATTTTCGAAAATCTATCATAACGTTGGTTTATATATTTATAATTGCGAAATGTTTTTTTTTCAACGTAGAAATAATTACATAAATTTTATATACACACAAAATGAACGCAAATCGATGGATTTTCAAGTGATCAATGATTTTGTAATTTTTGTAGGTTATTTGCTATTTCTTATTCTTGCTCTTTTGTTGTTGTTGAGACTTAAAAAGATGAATCTGGAAATTATTAGAGCACGAATTTTTCTAAAAAAGGATTTACTATTCAAAAACTTTAGTTATGTAATACTTGCCGGGAGTTTTCTTGCATTCCATGAATTTATACATATTAGTATTGTAAATGGAATCGTACCATATTCTTACAATTTATTATCCGAAAGTCTGGAAACACTGTCTCTTTTATTTTTAATTGCGTGGATGTTCAACTGGCACATCAAGGTAAGACTGTGAACCCGGCTTTCTTACAGAATGTCACCAGCTTGATCTCCTTTTAACCGTTTTTTACCAAAATTCATTCGAATTATTATTTCTGCACTATATAGTACTACATGCTATGAACATGAAGCAACAATTTAAATATCATGATTGATTGTGTAGTATTGAGTGAACAAAATGGCAGGAATTTGCATATCCGAAGATTCAACAGCTAAAGAGCTTGAACCCCTCGCCATGGCAATATATGGCGTGGTAGGTCTCCCCACCACCATGAGAAGCAGGAACCAAAAAGGGGTAAGGATCGAGAACAACAAGGTGGTTGATTATGAATATACAGGCCCATATCTCGAAGAAGCACTGAACTCGGGCAACATATTCCACGGATTTGCCACCCGCGGGCCGTATAAGGGTATGCCCGTAATTGTTACACCTATCAAGGATCCCGATGGTAAGACGATCGCTGTTCTGGGGACCGTCAACCTGTCAGGTTACATCGACCTGAAACGGTTCTGAAACTAATAATTAATCGGGGACATCATTCATCCGTTCCAAATTAATTTCTAATCCAGGTTATCCTGCACCAGTTGCCTTAACTGTTCCATCAGGTTATCCACGATCTTCATTTCGCGCCCGTAATTCTCAAGGTCGCCCGCGTCTAGATATTTCCTGGCAGTATCATAATGTGCCAGTGTTTCATCCAGCAACTGGTTAAGGTCTTTATCCCCGGCCCCAGGCAGACCGGGCAAACCAGGCTTTGATGCTACAGTCGAGACGTTCGCACTCATCAATTTTGAGAGTGCTGTTTCCAGTGAATCTTCCATTACCACCCTGTTCTCATAGACCACCAGTATCTTCTTGAGTTCGGGAATACTGGATGCCGATTCTGCTGAGATGTACAGGGGTTCGATATACAGGATAGAATCCTCGATAGGAATTACCAGCAGGTTACCCCGTATCACGTTTGAACCGCCCGTGCTCCACAGGGTCAGGTCCTTTGAGATAACCTCGTCCTGGTCTATCAGTGCCTCGATCTGGGCCGGACCGTAAATCAGCCTGTCCTTGGAGAACTCGTATAATATCTTCTGGCCATAGTTAGGCGGGTCCTGGTTCACTGCCATCCAGGATATCATGTTGTCCTTGTTGCTGGGAGTAAAGGGCAGCATCATGTAAAAGTCAGTCGAGCCGTCCAGTTCCAGCAATACATTATAGGGCTCCACCTGTATCTGTGAATTGCCATATTTCTCCTTTGCGAACTGCCACCGGTCTTCACGGTTGTAGAACACCTCAGGGACCTTCATGTGGTAATCAGTGTATATC
>JAMJFV010000339.1 GCA_023544495.1 ANME-2 cluster archaeon | reverse complement strand
CTTGCTGTGCTGGATTCAGCGCTTTTGAGATTCTTTCACCAACGGCACGTTCTTTGACACGATTCGTGAAGCGCTTAACAACCCCGTAATGAACATCCGCCTCAAGCAGCGCCAGGCGAACTTCTCGCATCGCCTGATCCACATCCGACTCTGAGAGCCGGCCGTGTCTGCGGAGATCATCGAATATTGTTGTCAGTCTTTCAGTCAGATTTTCAAACACAATAAAAATAATTACTTTCTTCTTGTAAAACTTACAAGTTGTGATTTTAGCGCCTCAAAGGCTTACGGTCAAGGGGAAGGCTGTATTTCCTTCATTATATATAGCCAAATTCGATTTTTTATTATGACTTGGATTCAAGTATCAAGTGCAACAGTGATTTTTTAAGATTACCATAGGTTGAATAAACCCAAGACACTTTCTCGGTCTCGTGTTCAATCTGTTTTCTACATAACGAATGTCATTCTCGGATATATTCGTGAAGTTAGTACCCTTAGGGAAATATTGGCGAATGAGGCCATTGGTGTTTTCATTAGTTCCTCGTTCCCACGAAGCATAAGGATGAGCAAAGAATGTTTTTGCTTCCAATGCCCTGGAGATTTCTTCATGAGCTGCGAATTCTTTACCATTGTCGCAAGTAATCGTATGAACAGGAAAACCCTTCAGCAACTCAATTATCATGTTTTTAACGGCTTCCTTGGTTCTTCTTTCAACCAAGCCCATCCGAAGAAATCGGCTTTTTCGATCAACCAAGGTAACAATAGCCCCTTTCTTTCCTTTGCCCACAATTGTGTCTGCTTCCCAGTCACCAATGCGTTTGCGAGCTTCAACGACCTCTGGGCGGTCTTCAATGCTGGTTTTGTTGGGTATTTTCCCTCGATTATCACCATTTCCGCTCCGTTTGCGGTACTTCTTCTTGTGGCGAAGATGTTTATATAGCTTTCCACCGTTCCTCTTGTCTTCCCAGATATATTGATAGATCCATTCATGACTGACCTGGATGCCATAATATTTCAGAACACAATGAGATACTTGTTCTGGGCTGTAATCCTTTTTCAAATAGCGTTCAATTATCTTCCAGTCCTTATCTTTTATTCGCTGTCCAGGTTTCTTCCGCCTGTGATCAGCAAGCCTTTGAGCTTGTTTATGTCGATAGCCTCGTTTTCCTGTATTCCGTTTCAACTCTCTGCTGATCGTTGATTTATGAACGCCAACTTCCTTTGCTATTTGCGTTTGGTTGAATCCTATTTTCAAAAGTGTGTTAATCAGGTATCTTTCTTTAGAGGTAAGTTGTGTGTAACCCATAAGTGCTCCTTTGACTCTGGTAGGTTGAATGGCGCTTATTTTACCGCAGCTTACCTTTTCTCTACCAGCTTTGTTGCACTTATGAGTTGAATCCAGGTGACAGATAATCAACAAAATCGCAACGCTTTTCGAACATGTGGGTTAAACAGA
>JAMJFV010000338.1 GCA_023544495.1 ANME-2 cluster archaeon | reverse complement strand
TACAATAATGAGTTCTGGAAATCAGGACATTGCAACATTCAGATTTTGTACACGGGGTACACAGGCAGCAATCGTGTCTGGATCCATGACAACACTTTTAACGAAATATACGCGAACGCGGGTGTCAGGCTCGACGATGTTTCAGGTTCATTAATTGAAAATAACGTGTTCACTTCCGACGGTACTCAGGGAGACCATGCAATTTACATCTCGTACAAGAACGATGCTGACACCAACTGTCAGGACAACGAGGTCAGATTCAACAGGATATACAATGTCAGAGAATATGGCATTCTGTTCTGTGCACGTGTCGATGGTGGGGCAGTTGTACTCTCGGAAACCACTGGCAATCACATCCATCATAATTTGATTTATAACTCAGTTGGTGATGGAAATGCAGGAGGAGTGTGTATATATGGAATTGATGGGGCAGTTATCGAATATAACACGATTGCCGATGGTGACGGTGATGGAATCAGCACGAGGCAGTATTACGGTTCAACCAGTTCCGGCGGGTTCACAGTGTACGCTGAGAACAACATCATATCGGGCATGAACACATATTCGACTAGAGGATACGGAATTAACAATTACGAAAACGCGAAGCACACTATCATCAGTAAGTACAATTGTCTGTACGATAACCAGCTCGGCAACTACAACAATGTGGATTCGGGAACTGGTGATGCAGCGAACGGGAAGTACTACCTGAACTCAACAGGTCTCACATGGAACGGTACCGGCTGGGAATCAATGTCTACACTCAGTCCATGCATTGATGCCGCTGATCCCGCGGATTCGTATGAAAACGAGCCTTATGTAAACGGTGGCAGGGCTAACATGGGCCGTTGGGGTAACACGCAGTATGCATCAAATTCGGGATGGGGATTCGATACATCTCACATTTACGTGGGAACGAAATTCACTGCATACACAGATTCGGCTCATGAATGGAATTATGGGACTCCACCTGAGAACGCCCAGGACATAACCGACGTATTCGATGTGGTGTTAACATGACCAAATTTACATGGTTTTTGTTATTAGCCTTGGCTACAACAATTACACTTTCGGGCTCAGCTGATGCATGGAGTGAAAGCGATTGTCTCCACGGATACAATTTCAGTAACACGGTGGAAGATGCCGGAACAGGCGGTCTGGATGGCTCGATAACGGGTTCCGATTACTCTTACGTATCAGTGGATACCGGTACAGCTATTTATCTGGAAGGGACGGATGCGTATGTAGATTTCAGCAACAGGTTATTACCAACAGGCGACTGGACTCTTGCTACCCGTGTCAGGACGAAGGATTTGCCTGCCGATGTGATGAACATAATGGTGGTCAAAGATTCCACACTCATTGTTCAGGAAAGTGACGGCACATATCCGTCATACGTTAACTTTTGGGGTTCCACTAGTGGGAGTGCCATAAATTTATGGTCAAACCAGGCTGTAGTGAACGATGCGTGGACGGAGATAATGGTCATTTATGATTCCA
>JAMJFV010000337.1 GCA_023544495.1 ANME-2 cluster archaeon | reverse complement strand
GGTACAACCATTGCTCATAGGCAGGATGATGTCAACAACTTTGCGCAGGATTACCCGATTTTGCCTGTTCGCCGTCGATTTTGGGAGAATACCTTACATGTGCTCGATCAAACAGGCACTGACAGTCAACTTCGAAACCAGCTCAGCCTAGTGCATAAAGTCATTCAGACCAACATGTCCAACTCATTGGGAGTTGTGATACCTGCAGACTATCTTTATTTCGATTCTGCTGATAAAATGCTTCAGTCCCAAACCCTGCTTCGCACAGTTCATGAGAAAACAATGAGCTGGATTAATGGTTCGGAAGATGATCGTCTCAAGGCGCGCGCATGCGGCCTGGTATTCCTCATCAATAAACTTGCAAGCAGCAACAAAGAAATTGGCATCAAAGCAACAGTTGATACACTTGCAGATTTGATGGTTGAAAATCTATCCGAAGGCAGCAGTGCGTTGCGTGGCAAACTGCCTGGACTTTTAAATAATTGTGAATTATTGATGAAGATTGGAGATGAATACCGCATCCAGACTGATGAAAGCACTGCCTGGAACAAAGAATTACAGAACCAGCGCAACATTCTTGCCAGTGCAAACCATCGTATAGGGACTGAGCGGGATGATCGCATTCATCGCAAGTTTGGGGAGATTGTCAATAAGTTATCGCTGGCCCAAGGCACTTCCAATGTTCCACGTACCATTTATCCTGTATTTGATACCCAGCTTCCAGCTGACAGTAGTCAGAAAATCTGCATATGGATTAGGGACGAGTGGAGCACAGATGAGAATTCGGTACGTGCAGAATCACGCCAGGCTGGCAACCAGTCTCCGACGGTTTTTGTGTTCATCCCAAAACGTTCCGCCGACGACTTGCTCCATAATCTAAAGGAATACAAAGCTGCCAACTCGACTCTTGAAAAACGCGGTGTGCCCAATACGCCGGAAGGCATGGAAGCTCGGGCCTCCATGGAAACCATCAAACAGACTGCCGAAGGTAAAATCCGTGAATTACTCGATGAAATGTTATTAGGAGCTCGTGTGTTTCAGGGAGGTGGCAATGAGATACCTGGTAATAATCTCCCGGAAATGGTGTTAGAAGGGGCTGAAAATGCACTCAAGCGCCTATACCCACAATTTGACATCGCTGACCATACAGGCTGGGCGAAGGTCTATGATATGGCAAAAAAAGGTGCTCCGGATGCACTAAAAGCCGTAGGCTACGATGGTGAACCATCCAACAACCCAGTATGTAAAGCTATTCTAGGATTTATTGCTGGCAGTAAGAACGGTGCGGATATCCGCAACCAGTTTGAGGGGGTAGGTTTTGGCTGGCCCCGTGATGCAGTGGATGGTGCTCTTCAAGTCCTTCAAGTGGCCGGATTGATTAGTGCCAAGGATGAACGTGGTCAAACGATTGATACAAAAGAACTTGAACGCAAGAGCATAGGTAAGGTGCTTTTCAAGTTTGAATACATTACAATAACTACCGCTCAGCGAATCCAGATCCGCAAACTGTTCCAGAAT
>JAMJFV010000336.1 GCA_023544495.1 ANME-2 cluster archaeon | reverse complement strand
GACGCATGACGCTGGTTTACGTTGAATTTGCATTAATCTGCTTTTATTGCAATCATTGAAATAACTGGATTTTGGTACAGTGCCTATCCAAGAATTAAACAATATAAATATCAATTTACTTTCTTGCAGGGGGGTCAATGCTTATGAAAGTTACAAAATCGCTCTGTCCGGAGTGCCATGATCTGATTGAAGCGGTCATTTTTGAAGAACATGGTAAGATGCACATCGAAAAGACGTGCCGCGTCCACGGTACGTACAGGGATATCTACTGGGGAGATGCCCGGTTGTATCACAGGTTTGCCAAATATCTCCATAATGGATGCGGAGTAGCAGACAATACAACTTCAAACAATGGCAGATGCCCTCAGGACTGCGGTATTTGCGGGGAACACAAGACGTCTACTATTTTAGCTAACATTGACATCACCAATCGCTGTAACCAGCAGTGTCCGATATGCTTTGCCAATGCTACTGTCAGCGGCTACCTCTATGAACCTACGATGGAGCTGATAAGGGGTATGATGGAAGGACTGAAGAACCAGGAACCAGTTAAGTGTCATGCTCTACAGTTCTCTGCTGGGGAGCCCACCGTGCGCGAGGACCTTTTCCAGATTATCAGAATGGCAAAGGAAATGGGATTCAAACACATCCAGCTTGCTACGAACGGAAAAAAACTGGCAAATGACGTGGAATACTGCCGCAACCTTATCGAATCCGGACTTAAGACTGTTTATCTCCAGTTCGACGGGATTACCCCTGAACCGTACATTGCAACCAGGGGTTTCAATACCCTGCCTGAAAAATTGAAGGCCATACAGAACTGCAGGGAAGCCGAGATGCCCATTGACCTTGTACCTACCGTGGTCAGGGGAATAAATGATCACCAGTTAGGGGATATGATCCGTTTTGTTGCCGATAATATCGATATAATAAAAGGTCTGAACATCCGGACGGTTTCGTTTGCAGGTCGGATAAATGCAGCCCAGAGAATTCGGCAGCGTATCACTATACCAGATGTAATGAAGAATATCGAAGACCAGACAGACGGTATGATAGCAATGGATGATTTCTATCCTGTTCCCTTCATACTTCCCTTGTCCCATTTAGCTGATGTAATGTCAGACATACATAATGTGCAATTTTCGGTAAATCCTCATTGCGGCTCAGGGGCCTATATTTATGTTGATGAAAAAAAGAACCTGATCCCGGTCAAAAGATTCGTGGATGTGGAAGGGTTGTTCGAATACATTGATGAATTGGCAATTGAAGTGGGCGCTGCTAATCACTTGAAGACCTATTTCAGGTGGAAGGGATTGAAGAAACTCTCCAGGGGTATAAAGCAGCATGTGGATACTTCCAGAGTGCCTGAAGGCATCGATTTTGCTAAGATGTTCTTGAATCTGCTCAAAGACCGTTCCGGTGATTCAACTAAGGTATTCCATAAAAGAATGATGCTCGTTGGCATTATGCATTTCCGGAACTGTTCCAAAAATCAGTTATTTTGTTGACACCGACTTTAGGTAAAATCTGTGTG
>JAMJFV010000335.1 GCA_023544495.1 ANME-2 cluster archaeon | reverse complement strand
GTACGTTCCGGCAGTCCGGTGATGCAGTGATACTGGTCGGTGACACAAAGGACGAACTGGGCGCCAGTGAATACTATGCAATGCTGGGTGAAAAGGATATGGGAATTCCGCCTTCAGTTCCTGAAGAACTGGAAAGAACAGTCAATACTTTGATACATGTCATCGAGTCAGGTCTTGTGACATCGGCTCATGATATCTCCCATGGAGGAATGGCAATTTCGCTGTGCGAAATGGTGGGTCCGGTGGGTGCAGAAGTGGATGTATCGGGCTTATTATCGCAGGCTGACGATACACTTTTTTCTGAATCGCAGGCCAGAATGCTTATAACCACACCAGAGCCGCAAAAGGTGTTGGACATGCTCTCAGGTATCCTGTGTAAACAGATCGGTTCAACAGGTGGGAAGGACCTTATCATACGAGTAAATGATAAGGAGATTCAACTCACCAGTTTAGAAATAAAAGAGGCTGGTCAGAGCATTTCACACATGATGATGGATTGAATTTTGTTTGCCTGATCTTTTAATGGTAATATATATAATATAAAAAACCTGACTGTGGCTGGAGATTCGATTCCACGTGTCCGCCGGGAAATATATAAAAAAATAGATAATAATTTTATTGCAATTAATCAGATTTTTTGCCTCAGCTCTTCATATGTCTCTCTTGAAATCATCGCTTGCGCCAAAATCTCTTTGAGAAGACCGACACCAATATCTTCATTTCCATGCAAAGGTACTACCGTTTTCCTACCGTCTACGTGAACATATCGCGCATGGCTTCCGACCTGATGGATTTTTTCAAAACCAAGTTTTTCAAGAACTTTGCACATTTTCCTTCCTGATATGGGAAGGAGTCTGCTCATACTTTTACCTCTAACTGCTGAACTCCTATGAACTTCATTGGGATAATCTCTTCAGTATCTGCCTCGAGACATACTTGCATCGCTTCCCTTATGCGTTCCATAGCCTGCTCAACGGTTTTACCCTGAGTATGACAACCAGGAATGTCCGGCACTCTAGCCACATATATCCCATCCTCATCCTGCTCGATAAGGACCGTGAAATTTAGCACTTCATGTTTCATTTAAACCACAAATATCAATCGTTTTGCACATATTTAAATATGCTTTGTATGAAACTGCCATAAACCTGAAATACAACCCATCACCACCCGTTGACGTTTACCGAATCAATCTTGCTGATATCCAGCCGCCTTCCTTCTCACATTATTGTGCAGATGGCAGACCGCACCGCCGTTTCTTCTGTCCTGGTCTAAGCGGGATAAGGGCTGAGCGCATAAACCAAGTGCCTCCAGAATATAATTTTGCTTTTCTGTAATTTCTATAACAACGCCAGCCCCGCATCCTCATGATCATTCCTGTTCGCCTCTATCTTCGCAGTAAGGTCATCCGTTGACGTACAACATCTGCAGGATTGGCTCGGGAGTGGCAAATAAGAAATTACGTTTTTCTACTCAATAATACAAGTGCAATTCCCACCACCGCACCCACCACCCCGAACCCAGGCAAGCCATTCGAACCCGGCGGCTGGTCAGTGG
>JAMJFV010000334.1 GCA_023544495.1 ANME-2 cluster archaeon | reverse complement strand
AGTGCGATTTGACGTCTGATTATTTGTAATGGTTAAACAGAAAATGGACGCGTATGCATGCGTCCATACCTTTTATTTAAAGGTTCCTCGCTAATTAGTATGGGTAAATGATACTATATAAGAACGAAGGAAGATTAGAAACACCCCCCAAAATAATAATCGAGGAGTTTGTAGTGAACCGGTCAACCTTAGAAAGAGCGCTTGGACTGTCTGAACCCTGGAAAGTTGTTAAGGACGAGTTTTCTGCTAAAGAACGCCGACTGGACATCACCATTGATTTTGAACGTGGCAGCATATTTCACTGTCCTGACTGTGGCGCAGTGAGTAAAGCCTATGATAGTGTGATGAAAACCTGGCGGCATTTGAACTTTTTTCAACATGAGACCTACCTACATGCACGAGTACCCCGGGTGGAGTGTTCAAAAGGATGCGGGATCAAGACCATTGAGGTGCCATGGGCGCGGCAGAGAAGCGGATTCACCTTATTGTTTGAATCCCTGGTCATGACCCTGGCCAGAGAGATGCCTGTGGCGGCTATCGCAAGTTTGATAGGGGAACATGACACTCGGATTTGGCGAATTCTTCACTATTATGTGGAAGAGGCACGGAAAGAAGCTGATCATGGAGCGGTAAAGCGAGTTGGAATGGATGAAACATCCAGCCGGAAAGGCCACAATTACATCACCCTTTTCTATGATTTAGATCAAAGACAGTTGCTTTTCGGGGCTACAGGACGAAAACAAGGCGTTGTGAGTGAATTTGCGGATGATTTGGAAGCCCACGGAGGGGATCGGAACCAAATCGAACAAACATGCAGCGATATGTGGCCTGCTTATATCAATGGTGTCAGAGATTGCTTTCCTAATGCAGCCATCACCTTTGATCGTTTTCATATCATGCGGATCCTCAATGCTGCTGTGGATCAGGTTCGGCGTGAAGAATCAAAGAACCGCAAAGAACTGAAACGAACTCGCTATCTCTGGCTCAAAAATCCAACCCGGTTGACCTCTAAACAAAAGCAAACCATGGACGATTTATCCACACATAATCTAAAAACAGCAAAAGCTTATCAGATGCGCCTGACCTTTCAAGAATTCTTTACGGTACCGGACCGTCAATCGGGTGAAGCGTTTCTTCAGCGCTGGTATACCTGGGTATCGCACAGTCAATTGGAGCCCATCATCGAGGCTGCTGAAACAATAAAAAAACATTGGGAGGGGATTCTCAATTGGCTAGATAGCCACATCTCTACGGGTATTCTTGAGGGTTTCAATAGTCTTATCCAGGCGGCTAAAGCTCGGGCGCGTGGTTACCGTACCAACCGCAATTTGATCACTATGGCTTACCTTATCGCCGGAAATCTCGATTATGGCTTACCCACATAAAACAGCGAGGAACCTATTTAATTTAACGAATTACTTCAGAATAACTAAGAATTTCTTATGGAAATCTTGATTTTCCCAGTCCCCGATAATTCTCTCCAAATTGCCAGGAAGGTGGCACCCTTTCCCAACGCGTCCCTTATTCCTAATTCAAGATTATTCACTGTATAATGGA
>JAMJFV010000333.1 GCA_023544495.1 ANME-2 cluster archaeon | reverse complement strand
TGTAATAGCCGTTAATGATGTAATAGCCGTTAATGATGTAATAGCCGTTAATGATGTAATAGCCGTTAATGATGTAATAGCCGTTAATGATATAATAGCCGTTGATAATGTAATAGCTATCTAAATTGTCCTGAAAATGCCATTTTTACCTGTCAGATTAGGCAAAAATCGATATAATACAATAAATAAGTATTGCCTATATTTTGACGAAAGGGACCATCACAGAATGGCAACTAATTTTTTACCGATTGAATTATTATAATTATAACAAAATGTATGCGTGTAATTCCCTGAAAACTTAATTTAAGTTTGAAACAATTCCCACATCTTCTGTTATGATTTTTAATGCTATTCGATTTAGTTGTTCTTTCAGATTATTCTGTCGTGATTCGGCAATTTCGATGACTTTTTCTATACCAACATTTAATTTACCATCACCGTATTCTTCAAGTTTTTCAATAGTACTGGGCTTTAATGTTGTATGTATAGATCTCTTCTTTTGTTGTCTATTCCATTTCATTGACATATCTATTTTGTTCTTTTTTATCATGCATTTTCCCTCATTTTATATTAGATTTACTTAATGATTTCATAACATTGAGATAATTAGAAAACATATAATAATACCTATAATTTTATTTGATTTTTCAGGTTTTCTTTGGTTTTAATTGTTTATTATAGTATATTTTAATGTTTTAACGTCTATTTTTAGATTAATATTTTAAATTGGCTATTTGAATATTATGCATGATATAATATTTTACGAATATAATTATACTACAACTTTTTTTTATGTATAATATGATTATCATCATGACTGAAATATACGAAAACCGATATGCGCATTCATTAATATCCTAATACCTATGATATTCATAATATATATAATTTAAAATTCATAACGTATGGCACTGATTATCGTTGTCTGCCGTGCGCTTATGGTCGGGCTTATCCTTAAATCTTTTTGCCAGGAAGAAAACGTCATCGCTATTACTTTCGCTATTACTTCACTACAACATATGTTTGAGATTTGAAGCTATAAGAGGGTCTGATAGAGGGTCCGAAGATATGAACAGGTAAAGCTAAATCGAGGTAGCTTTAGAAGTCCGCGATGATAAGACAAGATTTACGATTATACAATGGGTCGGAAGCTTGAGTAAAGACGATAATCTGCAAAGAAATTGATGGGCGACCTGGGAAAGATTGACAGGAATGCACAGACGGATGGAACGTATATGGTCCTTTAACAGTACAGTACAATACAATATGAAAATTCAACTATTGAGGAGAGCAGATTGAAATTTCAGGTAATTGATATATGTTTTGTCAATAATTTCTGATGTACCAGAATAAAATAAAGAGTCTCATTAAATACATCGAGCATCCGCCCAGATGCCCCGAAGGGTTTTTAGTCCCCGCACACAGGACTCTTCCTGAGCCAGTCAATATCTGACTGGTACAACTCCCGCAGGTCACGCAGCCCCAGTCTTAACATTGCCAGCCTGCTGACGCCCAGTCCCCATGCCAGCATACCAGCACCAGGTGTCTGATACTCAGGGGTGCGGT
>JAMJFV010000332.1 GCA_023544495.1 ANME-2 cluster archaeon | reverse complement strand
GGAAAAGAGACACTCAACCAGTGGACAAATCAAATCTCCCGGAGCACAGACCCCCGCATAATTTCGAAACATAGGCAACAGATATCAGTGGATTCTATATACAAAAGAAGGTGGAATAAATGACTGACTCGATAACTCAAATAATATCCATGCCTGAAGGCAAAACCCTGGAGTTCAAAAGAGACATCTCCTCCCCAAAAAATATACTCAAAACCCTGGTAGCTTTTGCCAACACTGCCGGTGGGCGCTTGATAATCGGAGTGGAGGATGAATCCAGAGAGGTTTTAGGTGTTAGTGATCCACTTGATGAAGAAGAGCGCATATGCAATTTAATCGCTGACAGTATCAAGCCACGGTTGGTTCCCAATGTGGAACTGATCTCCTTTGAGAACAAAACTTTGTTAATTGTGGAAGTGTATCCAAGCGGGTCTCGCCCGCATTGTTTAAAAAGTGAAGGACCAGCTGATGGTATTTATGTTCGTTTGGGTTCTACTAATCGAAAAGCTGATATGGAACTTATTGCAGAGCTTAAGCGTAGTGTTACAGGTACATCGTTCGATGAACAGGCTCTTCCTGACAAGACTGTGGATGACCTGGACTTTGAAGCTGCAGCTACTTGCTTTGAACGGCATCGGAAACTGATGAAAGAGGAACTGGAATCCCTGCGTATCGTTGTGAAATATCAGGGGCATCTGGTTCCTACTGTGGGCGGCATATTGTTATTCGGCAAGGGCCGTGAGCTGATCTTTCCCGATGCATGGATACAATGCGGGCGATTCATCGGTAAGGACAAGGCGGATATTTTCGATCACATTGATATCCATGACCACCTACCCGTGGCAGTTAAAAAGGTTATGGAGTTTCTCAAAAAACATGCCATGCGTGGAGCTGACTTCTCTGAACTGCGGCGCAAGGACATCTGGAGTATCCCCATGACAATCCTGCGTGAAGCAGTGGTGAATGCCGTTGTCCACGCAGACTATTCACAAAGAGGTGCACCCATAAGGATAGCCTTTTTTGATGACCGCATTGAGATCGAAAACCCTGGCATCCTGCTTCCCGGCATGACAGTTGAGGATATGCTCCAGGGCGTATCCAAAATACGCAATCATGTCATTGCTCGCGTGTTCAGGGAACTTGACCTGATAGAGCAATGGGGCAGTGGTGTTCGCCGCATGTTCAAGGAAGCAGAGGCACTCGGGCTTCCCCGGCCTGAGATTATTGAGATCGGGATGCGGGTAAGGTTTATTGTCTATCTGGCAGAGTCCATTGCGGTTAAAACCACCGACTCGGTTACCGATGAGGCCGGGTTGCGGCCCAAGTCACGGCCCGAGTTACGGCCCAAGTCACAGCTTGCAGCCAAAGTACTTATTCTTCTGATGAAAAATGATGCCGGAAAGGCTGAACTTGCATCTGGGGTAGGTCACAGGACCGTATCAGGAGAACTCAAAAAACAAATCAAGAACCTTCTGGAACTTGATTATATTGAAATGACAATCCCTGATAAGCCCCGTAGCAGCAAACAAAAATACCGCCTGACAGCCAAAGGTAAGGATTTCTTAGCCAAAGAGGGTCATTAATATCAT
>JAMJFV010000331.1 GCA_023544495.1 ANME-2 cluster archaeon | reverse complement strand
GTTGACCTTTACCAAGCCAGGTATTATGGGTATTCTTACTTTTTCATGCATATAGACCGGGAGATGCCCACAACAGAGTTCCAATATGAGGGCTCCTAATGCGGTAGTGTAGATTTCCATTCCTTCTTCTCTTTGAGCTCCCGTCCAACTACCATCACTATTCTGGTGGTCAACTAATAGACGGCAGGTCCAGTTTTTCCAGATACGCCAATATTCTCCTCCGGCCAACAACATTGCCCGGCTTCCGTAATACCAATAATAAAAGGGCCAACCAGGTCCGGGGTCCTCAAATTCCCAGGTAGGTGCATTATCTTGCATATAGCGCAAAGCCGGCTTAATGAGGGGGTCATCGGGATAACCGGAGAGCTGTAATCCCAGTGCACCCATACCGGCTCGGGCACATCCTCCTCCTCCAGATGAGGTATAATAGCCAAAGGAATGATGATCTTCATCATAGCAAGACCTAAGATAATCTGCTGCTTTGGGCAATGACCACTCCGGGATACTAAACCCCACACTGAGAGCCCCTTTAAGGGCTAATATCTGCCAGCCAGTTACCGAAATATCACTGTCTTTTCTATCTGGATTATAACGCCATCCTCCGTAGTTAGTAGAATCAATATCAATTGGTCCCCCTAATAGTTCTGGTTTGTGCTCCGTATTTTGGGCCCGTATGATTAGTTGAAGAGCATCCTCTATTATGGGTGCAAGACTAAGGTCATTCATCTCTACTAATACTTCAATCAAAGCTAAAGTAGCGATAGCATGCTCATACATAGGCTGACTTTTTGCAATCAGTCCTCCATAAATTGCCCTATCTTTCGTGCCTGTTTGATATTCTGAGCTCGGATGATACTCGGTTTTAAGAAAATTTATAGCCGCTTTGATATTCGAACTATAATCTTTCGGCGCACACTCTCCCCCGATAAAAGCCTGTAGGGCAAGACCTGCTATTCCAACTTTACAATCATGTCTACTTTGCGACCAGTAACCCTCTTTAGTCTGTTCACTGGCCAGGTAATCCAAAGCCCTGGTAAGAGCTTGACTTACTTCCTCTTCTGTAGCCGGTGTCACCGTAGGTTTACCTACTCGTAAGGTATATGGTTCTTCATTATTTGCCTGTCCGCCCCCCACCCTTACATAGTATTTACCAGAAGGGTATTTCATCCTTACCATAGACTCTTCTTCTCCTGTACTACCTATATTCGCAAATTTTATATTTGTACCTTCGGCATCAAGTAAGGTAAATGATAAGTCTACCTGAGGGACCGCCGATAACTCTATGACTAATATATCCAAACCTTTCTCAGGTACGGTAACTGTATACCAATCATCATCATCACTTGGAAAGATATAACCAGTAATTATTTGATCTAATTTAAGTTCATTGGCCTGGCCTTTTTTGTTATTTACCTCAAATTCCTGACCTTCCTGCCAGGGACCAATCAATTGAGTCTTCAGGGTGTAACTATTATTTTGGTTCATCCCACTATATGCCCTAACTGCTCTAACTTCAATATAGTAGATGATGCCTTCGGTCACCCCCAGGTTAATAACGGCCTCGGCTTCGCCTTTTTCACCTACATTATATCCTTTCAAA
>JAMJFV010000330.1 GCA_023544495.1 ANME-2 cluster archaeon | reverse complement strand
CGGGACCGCCACCTGTGGCCGTAACAACACTTGATTCATGGAACGTTTCTGTTCCAGTGATATGGCAGCCGTAGCAGTTGTTTCCGCCGTGGTCTACCGTTCCTGTTACATTGAAATCTGTGCCGTTGGCAGTCTTATGGCAATATATACAGCCCTTACTCCCGTTGACAGCTCCCCAGCCTACCGTGTCAACTAACAGATGAGTATCTCCATTAGTGATGTCCTTCAAATAATGAGCAACAACATCTGTGACACCGCTTGGCATGTTAGACATGTTGTCTGTTCCGGTCTGGACAGTTTCATTATATGAATTAATATTTGTCCGGTTGTGACAGAACTCACAGGTACTATTTGTTGTTTTGATCTTATTACCTGTTGCAGTTGGAGAATGTGAAGTAACATTTATCAGCAGGGTTGTGTTGCCGTGACAATAGGTACTATCATCACATGACTTGACTAGAGTCAGGTTCATGTTAATGATATGATCGTCTACAGTCTGTGCCGAGCCGTCGCCGTGGCATAGCCAGCATGACTTGCTGTTTGTGTCATTGCCGCCATTTACGCCGACGTGAGCTGATACAATGAATGTATCTACATCAATTGCCTGGGCACTATTATTATGGCAACCATCAGCAGCACAATCTGGACCGCCTGCGCCTGGTGAAACGTCCTTGCTATGGAATGTTTGCTTATTTGCTGTTAGGGATGCGTGGCATACTATGCAGTCCTTATCTGGATTGTGAGTGGTTTTGTTTGTTGCATCGTGGCAGACATAACAGCGCGATCTGTTGTATTCAATATCACCATAAGTTAACGAAGTATTACCTGGTGACAGACCCCTAATGGAACTTGAACGGTGGAATTCTACATTCGGTATCTTATAACCAGGTGTAGATTTCTTAAGAACCATATTTGTCGTTAATCTATTCATATGGCATACGGTACAATTTTCATTATTCGTGGTATTTCCATGAGAACCTAATTGCGTTGCTATTGAACCATGACAATTATCATTACATAAATTTGAAACATCGTCAACATAAATCTCATTTAAGGTCAATTTCATTAAAGTGCTACCGTGTAAATTTGTAGCAGCATTGCCGTTATGACAAGTAAGACCTCTGCATGAACCTTGTGTCCCGTGCTCTTCGCGCAAAACCAAGATGCCGTAATCACCTGCAATTGCGCTGGAATTATGACAGCCTTTACAATACCCTAGATGATCTGTACCATAGTCATCCAATCTTACCAGACTGGTATTGTTAGCATAGTGAGATACCCGCCCAATATCGAAATCGGGATCACTTGTGACATCATTAGTAGATAAGTTTGTTTGGCTATCAGTGAACTGCCTTATACTATTGTTATGGCATTGCACACATGTATATGTAGTAAATAGAGTATCTTCGGCAGTATTATCAGACCGGTGTTCAACAATTAAATTTGCACCGAATTTATTAATAGTCTTTCCATGACAATCGGTACAGTTCTTTGGACTGTTAAAACTATCCGGATGTGCACCGTCAGGAATTTCTGATTCATCTACCTGGTCGCTATATGCCGCAGTATTATTTGTATGACAGGCCCAGCATTTCTTGTTCTGGGCATCAAGA